>DKMV01000350.1 GCA_002469605.1 Leclercia sp. UBA7405 | reverse complement strand
CGAGTGGCAGAGCAGGGCGGTAATGGTGTTGTTCTTTTCCAGCAGATGGCGGGTCGCCAGCCCGGCGGCACGGGTATTGTCGCTGCAGGCGGGGGCAAATTCGTCGCGGTTAATCAGGCCGGACTGGGTCATGGCGCTGCGAAAACCGAGCAGGCGCTGCTCGCGGATAAGGCAGCCCGCCTGACCGCCAATGTAGGCGATATTGCGGTGGCCGCGCTCAATCAGATAGCGGGTGGCGAGGTTCGCCGCCTGGCGGTTATCGCGCATCACCAGGTTACAGGACTCCTCCAGCATTGCCTGGGAGACGGCCACCAGCGGCAGCGGGCACTGGCGGATCTGCTCCGGCAGGCGGGCCTGGCGCGTATCGGAGGACAAATAGATAACCCCGGCAACGCCCTGTTGTTTGAACGACAGCAGGCAGCGCTCGAGGTGTTCCCCCTCGTTAAGCGGCTGCCCAAGAAAGACCATATAGCCCTGTTTTTCCAGCTCCTGCACAATACTCGCCATCACCTTGATGGAGAAGCTGTCGCTGAAATCGCGCAGGATAAGGCCGATAAGATTAGAGGTGTTGGCGCGAAGGTTGGCAGCGGCGACGTTATGAACATAGCCGAGCGTATTGATGGCAGCCTGGACTTTCTCAATCGTGGCCTCTGAGATTTTCCCTTTCTGGCGTAGCACCAGCGAGACGGTAGAGACCGACACGCCCGCCGCTCTGGCGACATCAATAATGCTGACTTTCTTCAAATCCGCTCCCTGATAATTTCCCGAAGATCAGTCTGTTCGGGCAACGTCTCCCGCTGGGGAGACGTGCCGGTCAGCTATCTTATTATTTTCCAATCATGGTGGACATAGTCTGGGCGATAAACTGCGCCCTGGCGCCGAAGATCACCTGGATACCCTTGTCGCCGACAAAGACCACGCCGCGCGCGCCCAGCCCGTTAAGGCCGTCTTTATCCACCACATCGCCCTTCGCCACTTCGAGGCGCAGACGGGTGATGCAGGAGCCCACGGAGTCGATATTGTTCGCACCGCCCAGCAGAGTGATGATCTCGGTAGCCAGTTCGCTATCGGTTTTGTTGTCGGTGGTGGCGCTTACTTCCGTACGGCCCGGCGTTTTCACGTCGAAGCGGCGAATGACATAGCGGAAGGTGAAGTAGTAAATCAGCGCCATCGGGATACCGATAATCACCGCGTTGAGGAAGTTGGTCTGGTAGCCGTTAAACGACGGCAGGATCCCGAACGACAGATAATCGATAAAGCCGGCAGAGAAGGACTTGGCGATGTGGGCGTGCATCAGGTACATCGTCATGTAGGCCAGGCCCGCCATAATAGCGTTGAAGACGTACAGGATCGGCGCCACGAAGATAAAGGTAAACTCGACCGGCTCGGTGATCCCCGTCAGGAAACAGGTCAGCGCCGCAGAGAAGAGAATACCGAAGGCGATCTTCTTATTTTTGGTGTGCGCTTCATGGTACATGGCAAGGCAGGCCGCAGGCAGCGCGAACAGCATCAGCGGGAACTCGCCCTGCATGAACTTACCGGCGTTCTGATAGGTGTCGCTGCTGAAGGATTTGGTACCCTCTTCCAGCATTTTGAACCAGATGGTCTGGTCGCCGTGGATCACCTGGCCCGCCTGGGTGGTGTAATCCCCGAAGGAGTACCAGAACGACGGATACCAGATGTGGTGCAGCCCCAGCGGGATCAGCGCGCGCTCCACCAGCCCGAAGATAAAGGTCGAGGCCGCCTGGTTATCGCCGTTAACGATCACCGAGAGTGCATCAATGCCCGACTGGATATGCTGCCAGACGTACGGCAGCAGCAGGCCGAGGATAAACGACAGAAACGCCGTAGCGATCGCCACAAAGCGCTTGCCCGAGAAGAAGCCGAGGAACTCCGGCAACTGCATGGTATGGAAGCGGTTATAGCACCAGGCCGCGAGAATACCGCAGATCAGGCCGCCAAAGACGCCCATCTGCAGGGTAGGGATGCCTACCACCATCGCATATTTACCTCCCTGGGAGGCCATCTCCGGCGTGATGCTCAGTACCGTGCCGATGGTGATATTGGTGACAAACACCGACACCGCCGCGGAGAGCGCCGCGATCCCCGACTCGGAGGCCAGGCCCACCGCAGAGCCAATGGCAAAGAGCATCGGCAGGTTATCAAAGATAACCCCGCCCGCGTTCATCATCAGCGGCAGGTGGAATTTATCGCCAAAGGCCAGCAGCAGGCCCGCAGCGGGAAGCAATGAAATGGGCAGCATTAATGCCCGACCAATCATCGATAACTTAGACAGCGATTTAACAAACCCTGAAATCAGACTCATGCTGAAATCTCCCCCGAATAGCGCTTTTTTAGCGCTGTTATTGTAAGTAGAACGTTTTAGTAGAACGTTCTACTTATCGTGAGGAAAGGCGGAAATTCGCGCAACTTAATTTTCACATTTCAGCAAAGGAAATAGTGATTATTTGAAGTGGATCGATAATAAACCGTGATGGGTGTGGGGATTATGGGGGAGGGGGGAGGTTTCCCCTCACCCCGGCCCTCTCCCCAAAGGGGCGAGGGGGAAAAGCGGGCCGGTGCGGCTTTGTAATAAAAGCGACTCCGGCGTCCCCTCTCCCCTCAGGGGAGAGGGTTAGGGTGAGGGGAGGCCCGTAACTCAGGCCGTAACCGTTACGCTCTGACCTTCAAAGCTGACGGTCTGCCCGGCAATAATCTTGCAGCGTTTGCGGGTCTCGACCACGCCGTCCACTTTAACCAGACCATCGGCAATGACGATCTTGGCCTGGGCGCCGCTCTCGCTCCAGCCTTCCAGCTTCAGCAGATCGCACAGCTCAACGTGCGGGTGTTTACCTAATGAAAAAGTTGCCATGTTACGCTTCCTCTACGTCGTGATACTCAACGCATGCCTGCAGGGTGTTCTCAATCAGGGTGGCGACGGTCATCGGACCCACGCCGCCCGGTACCGGGGTGATATAAGAGGCGCGCGCGGCGGCATCTTCATACACCACATCGCCCACTACCTTGCCGTTTTCCAGACGGTTAATACCCACGTCCACCACAATCGCCCCCTCTTTGATCCACTCGCCCGGAATAAAGCCCGGCTTGCCCACGGCGACGATCAGCAGGTCAGCGTTTTCAACGTGCTGACGCAGATTTTTAGTGAAGCGATGGGTCACGGTGGTGGTGCAGCCCGCCAGCAGCAGCTCCATACTCATTGGGCGGCCAACGATGTTGGAGGCGCCAATCACCACGGCGTTCAGTCCGTAGGTGTCGATGTTATACCGCTCCAGCAGGGTCACGATACCGCGCGGGGTGCAGGGGCGCAGGCGCGGGGCGCGCTGGCACAGGCGGCCAACGTTATAGGGGTGGAAGCCATCCACGTCTTTATCGGGTGCAATACGCTCCAGCACCTTCACGTTGTCGATGCCCGCCGGCAGCGGCAGCTGAACCAGAATGCCGTCGATTTCGTTGTCAGCGTTCAGGGTGTCAATCAGCGCCAGCAGTTCAGCTTCGCTGGTGGTTTCCGGCAGGTCATAAGAGCGGGAGACAAAGCCCACCTCTTCGCAGGCTTTACGCTTGCTGCCGACATAAATCTGCGATGCAGGGTTACTGCCGACCAGCACAACGGCGAGCCCAGGAGCGCGTTTGCCGGCGGCTGTTCGCGCCTTCACTTTTTCGGCGACCTCAGTGCGCACCTGCTGCGCAATCGTTTTACCGTCAATAATTTTTGCTGCCATCAGAGAGAAGATCCCGTCTGTAAGGTTTAAAGGGGGGGTTGCCTGTATTTTGTCAGAAGCAAGCCCCGCTGTCAGTCATCCATTGCGAGATTTCCTTGCCGCAGGGGCGCCGGTGCGCGGTAACCCCAACCTTTATTTGGCATTTTCTTATTCCGGATTAAGACGTAGCCGGGTTAATTACCAGCCTTTTGACATAGTGAGAAATAACGAAAGGCGCTACTTTAGCACTGCTCAAATAACCCTTCAGTCAGGCAATTGAATATCTCATTTATTTTCGATTTGCATCGGGAAGGGAATTTTACATTTCAAAGGAATAGACATGAAAATTAATCATATTGCATCTTTCGTTATTGCTTCGCTGGCGCTGGTTGCCGGAGCCGCACAGGCTGCAGATCCTACTACGCCGGTTTCAGTAAATGGCGGAAACATTCACTTTACGGGTGAATTAGTTAACGCGGCCTGTTCGGTAAATACCGAATCATCTAACCAGACCGTTAATCTGGGACAATATCGCACGGCGAAATTTACTAAAGTCGGTGATACCACCACTAACGTGCCGTTCACTATTGAACTTAACGACTGCGATCCCGCCGTGGCAACCACCGCCGCGGTAGCCTTCACCGGCCAGATCGATGCGACGGATAAAACGCTGCTCGCCGTCTCTTCCGGCAGCAACGATAACGCCGCCACCGGGGTGGGGATCGAAATTCTCGACAGCAAATCCACCACCCTGACCCCTGACGGTGCCACCTTCTCGGCAACCAAAGCGCTGATTAAGGGCACCAACACCCTGAACTTCAGCGCGCGCTATAAAGCCACCGCGGCAACCACCGAGCCTGGCAAGGCCAATGCCGATGCAACCTTCGTGATGAAATACGAGTAAACCGACCTGCATGGATGAAGCTGGTCTTAGGGATGAGACCCTGTAGCGTTGAAGCGAGGACGAAGGATGACCAGGAAAGGAGTGCTTTTGTTACTGATGCTTGCCGCCGCACCGTCGGCCATGGCGCATGCCGTGGTGGTGGACGGGGGACGGGTTAACCTCAGAGGTGAGCTGGTTAACGGAGGATGCGCCGTGGCGCCCGAAAGCCAAAGCCTGCGGGTTGAAATGGGGCAGTATCGCAGCAAAAACTTTTCCGGCCCCGGCAGCTTTTCCACGGTGAATGTGCCTTTCTCGCTACGTCTGGTGGACTGTAGCGCGGCGGTTTCGCGCACGGTGGCGATCCTGTTTGAAGGCGCCACGCCCGCAGAGGATCCGCAGGTGTTTCTCGCCACCTCACGACCCGGCGCAAGCCCGGTCAGCAGCGGCGTGGGGCTGGCTATTTTCGACGCCCGGCAGCGCCAGATCATTCCCAACGCGCCTGCCCTAAACCCGCATCCCATCCAGGAGGGGGAACAGGTGCTGTATTTCAGCGCCCGCTATCGCGCTATTAATGAACACCTTATTCCGGGCGTTATTCAGTCGGATGTCTGGTTTACGTTGATTTATCCATAACCGCGTACGCAACTGCAAATAAATAATTAAAGGTACCGTTGTGAAGAATATATTTATTAGGTTCGCACGAGCTATTTCACTCCTCTTTTTAATAACGTCGATGAACGCGCAGGCTGCCGGGGGCGTAGCGCTGGGAGCAACGCGAGTTATATATCCTGCCGAGGCAAAACAGACTTCTCTTGCTATTACCAATAGCAATAAGCAGGAACGCTATTTAATTAATGCCTGGATTGAAAACGAGCGGGGGCAAAAAGAGAAAACCTTTGCCGTTACGCCGCCGCTATTCGTCAGCGAACCGGACAGCGAAAATACCTTACGTATTATTTACGCCGGCCCCGCGCTTCCCACCGATCGGGAAACGCTCTTTTACATGAACGTCAAAGCCATTCCGTCGGTGGATAAGGCCAGCATCGAAGGTAAAAACGTGCTGCAGCTGGCGGTCCTTTCGCGCATCAAGCTCTTTGTCCGCCCGGGCAAGCTGGCCATGCAGCCGGAAGAGGCGCTAACGCATCTGCGTTTCGAGCGTGCGGGCGATAACCTTAAGGTCAGCAACGCCTCGCCCTACTACGTGACGCTGGTCAATCTGCAGCTGGGCGATCGAAAGCTGCAAAACTTGATGGTCGCGCCAAAAAGTACCGCACAGCAGCCTATTCCTGCCGGTGCGGGCGGAACGCTGAAGTGGCAAAGCGTCAATGACTACGGCGCGATAACCCCAACGCGAAGCGTCAGGCTGTGAGCAGGGGCGATAACATGCACACTCAGCGGGGGCGCTACGCCCCGGTCGCACTGGCGCTGATGGCTCTCTGGCCGCAGACGGGATGGAGCGCCAGCTATTTCAACCCGACCTTTTTATCCGACGGCGCGGCAGGCGTGGCGGACCTGTCACGCTTTGAGCAGGGCCACCAGCAGCCGCCCGGCATTTACCGGGTGGATCTCTGGCGCAACGACGAATTTCTTGGCACCCGGGACGTGCGCTTTGTGAACGCCTCAGAAGAGGTTCCCGCCGCGGCGGGCGGGCTTTCGCCCTGCATTACCCGCGCAATGCTGGACCGGCTCGGCGTAAACGCCGCCGCCTTTCCGGCGCTTGCTCCGGCGGGCGGGGAGAGCTGCCTTCCGCTAACAAAGAGCATTGCCGGCAGCCAAATCGCCTTTGATTTTGCCGCCCTGCGCCTGAACATCAGCCTGCCGCAGATAGCCATGCAGAATAACGCCCGGGGCTATATACCGCCCGAACAGTGGGATGAGGGGATACCCGCGGCGCTGCTCAACTATAGCTTCAGCGGCGATCGCGGCAGCGATGAAGACAGCTACTATCTTAACCTGCAAAGCGGGCTGAACTACGGCCCCTGGCGGCTGCGTAATAACGGCGCGTGGCGCTATACCCGCAACAACGGCGAGCGCCACAGCGACTGGCAGAACATCAGTACCTGGCTGGGGCGTACCCTTATCCCGCTTAAAAGCGAGCTGGTGCTTGGCGACAGCAATACCGGGAGTGAGGTCTTTGATAGCCTGGGCTTTCGCGGCGCGCGACTCTACTCCTCTGACAGCATGTATCCGGATAGCATGCAGGGCTACGCCCCCACCGTGCGCGGTATTGCCCGCACGCCGGCGAAGGTGGTTATTCGCCAGAACGGCTATGTCATTTATCAAAGCTACGTGCAGGCCGGGGCTTTTGCCATTGCCGATCTTAACCCGACCTCCTCCAGCGGCGATCTGGAGGTGACCATCGAGGAGAAAGAGGGCAGCCAGCAGCGCTACACCGTGCCTTACTCCACCGTGCCGCTGCTGCAGCGCGAAGGGCGGGTCAAATATGACCTTGTTGCCGGCGATTATCGCAGCGGTAATCAGGATCAGGAGACGCCGTTTTTTGCACAGGGCACTCTGATTACCGGGCTGGTTGATGGTTACACCCTGTACGGCGGCGCGCAGTTTGCCTCGCGCTATACCGCGCTGGCGGTAGGGGCGGGCAAAAACCTCGGCGACTGGGGCGCTATCTCGTTTGATTTAACCCACGCCCGCAGCCAGCTTGCCGACGACAGCCATCATGAGGGGCAGTCATTACGTTTTCTCTACGCCAAATCCCTGAACGGCTACGGCACCAACTTCCAGCTGCTCGGCTACCGCTACTCCACGAGGGGCTTTTACACCCTGGACGACGTCGCCTGGAAAACAATGGAGGGTTATCAGTACGGCGATAGCACAACCGATGACGACGTACCGGACGTGCAGAGCTACCACAACCTGAAATGGAATAAAAAAGGGCGCTTCCAGGTCAATATCTCTCAGGCGCTGGGGGATTACGGCTCGGTGTATGTCTCGGGCAGTGAGCAATCATACTGGGGAACCAGCGAGACTAACACCTGGTACCAGCTTGGCTACGCCGGCGGCGTGAAGGGGGTGAGCTATACGCTTTCCCTCTCCTGGAGCCGGGCGGCGGGCATCGACGACAGCGACAGGATTGCCTCCCTTAACGTCAGCGTTCCCTTTAGCCTCTTTATGGGCAACGGCTATCGTCGCGACAGCGCTCTTGACCGGGCATGGGCTACCGCCTCTACCAGCCGGAACAGCGACGGGCAAAACAGCTGGCAGACCGGCGTGAGCGGCACCCTGCTTCAGGATCGCAATCTCAACTACAGCCTGACGCAGGGGCACGCCAGCGGCGGCGGAGCCAGCGGAAGCGCCAGCGCCAACTGGCAGGCCACCTACGGCACCCTTGGTGCGGGGTACAACTATTCGCGCAATCAGCACGATGTTAACTGGCAGCTGTCGGGCGGTGCGGTAGGCCACGCGGACGGCATTACCCTCAGCCAACCGCTGGGAGATACCAACGTCCTGATCAAGGCGCCGGGCGCGGCGGGGGTGAGCGTGGAAAACCAGACCGGGGTCAGGACCGACTGGCGCGGCTATGCCGTGATGCCCTACGCCACCGTCTATCGCTATAACCGCGTCGCGCTTAATACCAACACCATGAGTAACAATACCGATATCGAAAACAACGTGAGCAGCGTGGTGCCCACAAAAGGGGCGCTGGTACGCGCCAGCTTTGAAACCCGCATCGGCGTGCGGGCCTTAATTACCGTCACCCGTGCGGGCCAGCCGGTGCCGTTCGGCGCGGTGGTGCGTGAAACCCACAGCGGCGCGACCAGCATGGTGGGCGATGATGGGCAAATTTATCTCAGCGGCTTGCCGCTTAAGGGAGAGTTAATGATTCAGTGGGGCAAGAGCGCACAAGCCCAGTGCCGGGCGTACTACCAGCTTGCGAACGAGAGCCAGCAGAAAAGCATTACCCTGGCGGAGGCGCGCTGTGAACCTTAACCCTGGCGCGTTATCCCGCGCACTCTTTAGCGCCGCGCTGTTAATGGGCGCGCTGCCCGCCTGGGCCACCGTTTGCCAGAATGCCGACGGGGCGGCTAAGGACATTTCGTACGATCTCTCGAACGTTTTTAGCAGCGCTAACAATAAGCCCGGGCAGATCGTTACCCTGGCGCAAAAGTCAGGCCTGGTGGGGGTTAACGCCCTCTGTCCGCAGGGCACCACCGGCACATCCACCCTGCGAAGCTACGTTACCGATCTGCCGGTAACCAGCGTGGAAGATAATTTTCAGTACCTGAAGCTGAATGACTATCTCGAAGGCGCCATGCAAATTGAAGATAGCTTCGCCGGCACCTTTTTTCCGCCGGCTAACTATATCCAGATGGGCAATCACGACAACATTTCTAAGCAGAAACCTTTTCCGGTGATGGATTCGAAGCTGGTATTTCGCCTGAAGGTGACAAGGCGTTTTATCAACCTGGTGACGATCCCGCACCAGACGATGTTCAGAGTCTATGTCACCACCACCAGGGGCGATCCGCTGATCACGCCGGTGTATACCATTAGCTACAGCGGCACTATTCAGGTGCCGCAGAGCTGTATGCTGAACGCCGGCGCTATCGTCGAATTTGATTTCCACGAGATGGCCGCCTCCCTGTTTAGCGAGGCGGGCGCGGGCAATCGTCCGCAGAAGATCGCGCCGCAAACCAAAACTATTGCTATTAAATGCACCAACGTGGAGTCGCAGGCCTACCTGACGATGCGGATCGAGGCGGATAAGGTGGCGGGCAATGCGCTGGTATCCGATAACCCGGATCTGGGCTTTGTCGTCGCCACCCGGGACGGCACGCCCCTTACGCCAAACATGCTCACCAGCAAGATCCCTTTCCGGCTGGATGATAACGCGGCGGCGTCGGTGAGCATCAGCGCCTGGCCGGTAAGCATTACCGGTAATAAACCCGCTGAAGGGCAATTTACGTCGCTGGGATACCTGCGCGTGGACTATGAATAAGATGAGGCATGCCTGATGATTCGAACACTGGCCTTTGCCCTTTTGCTGGCGAACGGCGCGGCCCTGGCAAACAGCTCGCTGGGGCAGGTCAATATTAAGCTGTACGGCACCATCGTGGATTTCACCTGCGTCGCGGATACGGGCGATAGTGATAAAACGGTGGCGCTGGGCAGCTGGCCGACGAAACAGCTGAAAACCGCGGGTAGCCGAACCCAGCCGATGCCCTTCACCCTGAAGCTAAAGGGCTGCCCGCCGGGGGCGGCATCAATAACCTTTACCGGTAAGGCGGACGAAGGCGACGGCCAGCTGCTGGCGCTAAACGAGAACAGCCATGCTGCCCGGGTCGCCGTTGAGATCCGCGACCAGGATAAAACGCGGCTGCCGCTACAGCAGGCCAGCCGGGAGGTGGCGGTAGATGCGCAGGGCAATGCCGAGCTACTGTTCTATGCCAACTATATTGCCACGGCAAACGACCCGCAGCCCGGGCGCGCCGATGCGGATGCAACCTTCGTTATTAATTATAATTAAGTCAGGATTATCCCCTGCTGCGGGTGAGTCCGGCAGGGCGATATTGCTTAAATTAACTCGTGCGCTTTGGCGTAATCGATCAGTTCAACAATTGTCTGGACGCCAAGCTTTGAGTAAATATTTGATTTGTGCGCGCTAATGGTTTTATTACTCAGTAAGAGTTGGGCAGCAATCTCTTTATTGGATAAACCCGTCGCGAGATAGCGGAGAACGGTTAGTTCGCGGTTGGATAATGGCGTATCCGCAGAATTGCCGCGCGGCGGATGCAGGTGATTAATACAATTAAGCGTCTCCGACGGAAAAAAGGAATAGCCGGAGAGAATAGTTTTAACAGCGTTATAAATATCGTTTAAATCTTTACGCTTGCTCACAAAGCCATTGGCTCCGGCGCGTAATGCCTGCCCGGCATAGAATGACTCGGATTTAGAGGATAAAAACAGGACCCGAGTATCTTTGTTTATGTTCTTGATTCGTTTAAGTAATGAAAAACCGTCCGTGCCGGGAAGTTCAATGTCGAGGATGACAAGATCAACGTGGTTATTGCGGATATAATCAAGCGTCTCGTGGCAATCTCCGGACTTCAGTTTAATCTCGATATTTTTATTTTTCTGTAGCAGAACTTCTATCGACATTCTGACGATAGGTTGTTCGTCCATAATGATTACGGATGCCGGTTTCATTGTTATGCCTCAGATGGTTAAAACGCTGGTAAGCCGGAAAGGATAATTTTGCACATCCTTATGCGGGGTATTTCGCAGGAACAGCAAAAAGCATCCTTGTTTATATGATAGTGATAAAATTACCTCTTTACGTGCTTTGGGCATCCCCTGAGGGAATAGCTAAATCTTATTTCCAGTTAATCTCTTTATAGGATTTATTATACCCGGTAAGTTATTTCCGCAAAGCCTGTAAATGAGACTGCGGTTCCTGCCTATTATGATGTTCTGGAGAGTAAAAACTATTATTTTAAAAATAGATTAATAACCTGCCTGTTTGTACTAGCTCAGCGCAAGATGTTCATGTAATAGTAAAAAATAATATATCTACCCAACTGTTAATTAATTGTTATCATGGAGATCGGAAGAGCG
>DKMV01000039.1 GCA_002469605.1 Leclercia sp. UBA7405 | reverse complement strand
GCGACCAATTTGGGGTTGGTCGGAGAACGCAGTGGCTTATATCCTCAAAAACAACGGTGGTCTGACATAGAGAGGGCCACCTTCTCTTTCGGCTACGGGCTAATGGTAACCCCGTTACAGTTAGCGCGTGTCTATGCAACGATTGGCAGCTATGGCATCTATCGCCCGCTGTCGATCACCAAAGTGGATCCGCCGGTACCGGGTGAGCGCGTCTTCCCGGAATCAATCGTTCGAACCGTCGTACATATGATGGAGAGCGTGGCGCTGCCCGGCGGCGGCGGCGTGAAGGCGGCGATCAAAGGCTATCGTATTGCGATCAAAACAGGTACGGCGAAAAAAGTCGGGCCGGATGGTCGCTACATCAATAAATACATTGCGTATACCGCAGGCGTAGCGCCTGCAAGCAATCCGCGTTTTGCGCTGGTGGTGGTCATTAACGATCCACAGGCGGGTAAATACTACGGTGGCGCCGTCTCCGCGCCGGTGTTCGGTGCCATCATGGGCGGCGTACTGCGCACCATGAACATTGAACCTGATGCGCTGGCGACGGGCGAGAAAAATGAATTTGTAATTAATCAAGGCGAGGGAACAGGTGGCAGATCGTAATTTGCGCGACCTTCTTGCTCCGTGGGTGCCAATGCTACCTGCGCGAGCCCTACGGGAGATGGTACTCGACAGCCGACTGGCTGCATCGGGCGATCTCTTTGTGGCGGTGGTTGGTCATCAGGCGGACGGGCGTCGGTATATCCCGCAGGCAATTGCGCAAGGTGTGGCTGCCATTATTGCTGAGGCAAAAGATGAGGCAACCGATGGTGAAGTCCGTGAAATGCACGGCGTGCCGGTCATCTATCTCAGCCAGCTAAATGAGCGTCTCTCTGCACTGGCAGGGCGTTTTTACCACGAGCCGTCCGAACGACTGAAGCTGGTCGGCGTTACCGGCACCAACGGTAAAACCACCACCACCCAGCTGATGGCCCAGTGGGCCGAACTGCTGGGCGAAACCAGTGCGGTGATGGGAACCGTCGGCAACGGCCTGCTGGGGAAAGTGATCCCCACGGAAAACACCACGGGTTCGGCGGTGGATGTGCAGCATGTGCTTGCCGGTCTGGCAGGGCAGGGTGCTACCTTTGCCGCAATGGAAGTCTCCTCACACGGGCTGGTGCAGCACCGCGTCGCCGCGCTGAAATTCGCAGCCTCCGTGTTTACCAACCTCAGCCGCGATCATCTTGATTATCACGGTGACATGGAAAGCTACGAAGCGGCGAAATGGCTGCTCTATTCCACCCACCACTGCGGCCAGGCGATCATTAACGCCGACGATGAAGTGGGCCGCCGCTGGCTGTCTTTACTGCCGGATGCGGTTGCGGTGTCGATGGATAACCATATCAACCCGAACTGCCACGGCCGCTGGCTGAAGGCCACCGAGGTGAACTATCACGACAGCGGGGCCACAATACGCTTTACCTCAAGCTGGGGCGAAGGCGAGATCGAAAGCCGCCTGATGGGGGTCTTCAACGTCAGCAACCTGCTGCTGGCGCTGGCCACCCTGCTGGCGCTGGGGTATCCGCTGGCGGAGTTGCTGAAAACCGCAGCGCGTCTGCAGCCGGTTTGCGGGCGCATGGAAGTCTTTAGCGCGCCGGGTAAACCCACGGTGGTGGTCGATTATGCCCATACGCCCGATGCGCTGGAAAAAGCACTGCAGGCAGCGCGTCTGCACTGTGCCGGTAAGCTCTGGTGCGTGTTTGGCTGTGGCGGCGATCGCGACAAAGGCAAACGTCCGCTGATGGGCGCCATTGCCGAAGAGTTCGCGGATATTCCGGTTGTGACCGATGACAACCCGCGTACCGAAGAGCCGCGTGCCATTATCAACGACATCCTGGCCGGTATGCTGGACGCCGGGCGCGCCCGCGTGGTCGAAGGGCGGGCAGAGGCCGTAACCAACGCCATTATGCAGGCCGGCGAGAACGACGTTGTGCTGCTGGCAGGTAAAGGCCACGAAGATTATCAGATTGTGGGCACCAACCGTCTGGACTACTCCGATCGCGTCACCGCAGCTCGCCTGCTGGGAGTGGTGGCATGATTAGCGTCGCGCTAAGTAAGATTGCCGCCGTTCTGCACGGCGAACTGCAGGGCCAGGATCTGACCTTTGATGCCGTAACCACGGATACCCGCAAAATCACCCCCGGCTGCCTGTTTGTGGCGCTTAAGGGAGAGCGTTTCGACGCCCATGACTTTGCCGACGAGGCCAAAAAGGCTGGCGCAGGCGCGCTGCTGGTCAGCCGCAGGCTCGATATCGATCTGCCGCAGATTGTGGTGAAAGATACCCGCCTGGCCTTCGGCGAGCTGGCGGCGTGGGTTCGCCAGCAGGTGCCGACGCGCGTAGTGGCGCTGACCGGCTCCTCTGGTAAAACCTCCGTCAAAGAGATGACCGCCGCCATCCTTAGCCAGTGCGGCAACACGCTCTACACCGCAGGCAACCTCAATAACGATATCGGCGTGCCCATGACTCTGCTGCGCCTTGCGCCAGAGCATGAGTATGCGGTGATTGAGCTTGGTGCTAACCATCAGGGAGAGATCGCCTGGACCGTCAGCCTGACCAGGCCGGAAGCGGCCCTCGTCAACAACCTGGCGGCGGCGCACCTTGAAGGCTTCGGTTCGCTGGAAGGGGTGGCAAAAGCCAAAGGCGAAATCTATACCGGGCTGCCGGCCAACGGCATTGCGATCATGAATGCCGACAACAATGACTGGCTGAACTGGCAAAGCGTGATTGGCTCGCGTAAAACCTGGCGTTTCTCGCCCAACGCCGCCAACAGCGATTTTACCGCCACCAACGTCCACGTGACCTCCCACGGCACCGAATTCACTCTGCAAACCCCGACCGGCAACGTGGATGTACTGCTGCCGCTGCCGGGTCGTCATAACATCGCGAATGCGCTGGCCGCTGCAGCGCTGGCGATGGCGGTGGGTGCTCCTTTAAGCGCCATCAAAACCGGCCTGGCGAACCTGACTGCCGTACCTGGCCGCCTGTTCCCGGTGCCGCTGGCGGAGAACAAGCTGCTGCTGGATGACTCTTACAACGCTAACGTCGGCTCCATGACCGCAGCGGTGCAGGTGCTGTCCGAGATGCCTGGCTACCGCGTTCTGGTTGTTGGCGATATGGCCGAGCTGGGAGATGAAAGCGAAGCCTGCCATAAACAGGTGGGCGAAGCGGCTAAAGCGTCGGGCATTGATAGCGTATTAAGTACCGGTAAGTTAAGCCACGCCATTAGCGAGGCGAGCGGCGCAGGTGAGCATTTTGCTGACAAAGCCGCCCTGATCGAGCGCTTGAAATCATTGATTCAGGAAAAACAAATCATCACCGTGTTGGTGAAAGGTTCACGTAGTGCCGCCATGGAAGAGGTTGTGCACGCTTTACAGGAGAATGGGACATGTTAGTTTGGCTGGCCGAACATCTGGTCAAGTATTATTCCGGCTTTAACGTCTTTTCATATCTGACGTTTCGCGCCATCGTCAGCCTGCTGACCGCGCTGTTCATCTCGTTATGGATGGGCCCGCGCATGATCGCCCGTCTGCAAAAACTCTCCTTTGGTCAGGTCGTTCGCAACGACGGTCCGGAATCACACTTCAGTAAACGCGGTACGCCGACCATGGGCGGCATTATGATCCTCACCGCCATTGTGATCTCTGTTCTGCTGTGGGCCTATCCGTCCAACCCGTACGTCTGGTGCGTGCTGGCGGTGCTGGTGGGCTACGGCATTATTGGTTTTGTTGATGATTACCGCAAAGTGGTGCGTAAAGACACCAAAGGCCTGATTGCCCGCTGGAAGTACTTCTGGATGTCGGTGATTGCGCTGGGGGTGGCCTTTGCGCTCTACCTGGCGGGGAAAGACACGCCGGCGACCGAGCTGGTGGTGCCGTTCTTTAAAGACGTGATGCCGCAGCTGGGGATCTTCTACATCCTGCTGGCCTACTTCGTTATCGTGGGCACGGGTAATGCCGTCAACCTGACCGATGGTCTGGATGGCCTGGCGATTATGCCTACCGTGCTCGTGGCGGGCGGTTTTGCGCTGGTAGCCTGGGCGACCGGTAACATGAACTTTGCCAACTACCTGCACATTCCGTATCTGCGCCATGCCGGTGAGCTGGTGATCGTCTGTACGGCGATTGTCGGCGCGGGGCTGGGCTTTTTATGGTTTAACACCTATCCGGCACAGGTCTTTATGGGCGACGTCGGATCGCTGGCGCTGGGTGGCGCGCTGGGCATTATCGCCGTGCTGCTGCGCCAGGAGTTCCTGCTGGTGATCATGGGCGGCGTATTTGTGGTTGAGACTCTGTCGGTGATCCTGCAGGTCGGCTCCTTCAAGCTGCGCGGTCAGCGCATCTTCCGTATGGCGCCGATTCACCACCACTATGAACTGAAGGGCTGGCCGGAACCGCGCGTTATCGTGCGCTTCTGGATTATTTCGCTGATGCTGGTGCTGATTGGCCTGGCAACGCTGAAGGTACGTTAATCATGGCAGATTACCAGGGTAAAAAAGTCGTTATCATCGGGTTGGGCCTGACGGGCCTCTCCTGCGTGGACTTTTTCCTTGCGCGCGGCGTTACGCCGCGGGTGATGGATACGCGTGTTTCTCCGCCTGGGCTGGACAAACTGCCGGAACAGGTTGAACGCCACCTTGGTGGTCTGAACGATGAGTGGCTGCTGGCCGCCGATCTGATTGTAGCAAGCCCGGGCATAGCCCTGGCGCACCCTTCTTTAAGCGCGGCGGCGGAGGCCGGCGTGGAGATTGTGGGTGATATCGAGCTCTTCTGTCGCGAAGCGCAGGCGCCGATCGTGGCTATTACGGGCTCCAACGGCAAAAGTACCGTCACTACCCTGGTGGGCGAGATGGCAAAAGCCGCGGGCATTAACGTCGGTGTGGGCGGCAATATTGGTCTGCCTGCGCTGATGCTGCTGGATCAGGGGCGTGAACTCTATGTGCTGGAGCTTTCCAGCTTCCAGCTTGAGACCACCTCCAGCCTGCGGGCAGTTGCGGCCACCATTCTGAACGTGACCGAAGATCACATGGACCGCTACCCCTTTGGCCTGCAGCAGTACCGTGCGGCCAAACTGCGCATCTATGAAAATGCGAAGGTATGCGTAGTGAACGCGGATGATGCCCTGACTATGCCGGTGCGCGGCGCCGATGAGCGCTGCATCAGTTTTGGCATCAATATGGGCGACTACCACCTGAATCGTCAGCAGGGTGAGACCTGGCTGCGCGTACAGGGTGAGAAAGTGCTGAACGTTAAAGAGATGAAGCTTACCGGCCAGCACAACTACACCAACGCGCTGGCCGCGCTGGCGCTGGCGGATGCCGCCGGTTTACCCCGCGCCACCAGCCTGAAGGCGCTCACTACCTTTACCGGTCTGGCGCACCGTTTCCAGCTGGCGCTGGAACACAACGGGGTGCGCTGGATCAACGACTCTAAAGCCACCAACGTTGGCAGCACCGAAGCGGCGTTGAACGGCCTGCAGGTCGAGGGCACCCTGCACCTGCTGCTGGGTGGCGATGGCAAATCGGCCGACTTCTCCTCCCTTAAGCAGTACCTGACCGGCAACAACGTGCGTCTCTACTGCTTCGGCCGTGACGGCGCTGAACTGGCAGCGCTGCGCCCGGAGATCGCCACGCAAACCGAGACCATGGAACAGGCGATGCGCCTGCTTGCGCCGACGCTGCAGCCGGGGGATATGGTGCTGTTGTCGCCGGCCTGCGCCAGCCTCGATCAGTTTAAAAACTTTGAACAGCGTGGCGATCTCTTCACCCGCCTCGCGCAGGAGTTAGGCTGATGCGTTTATCTTTCCCCCGTCTTCGTATGCCGCGCCTGCCGGGATTTGGCATCCTGAGCTGGATCTTCGCAGCGCTGAAAGGCTGGGTGATGGGCTCCCGGGATAAAGATTCCGACAGCCTGATTATGTACGACCGCATGCTGCTCTGGCTCACGCTCGGGCTGGCGGCGATCGGCTTTATTATGGTCACCTCGGCCTCGATGCCCGTGGGGCAGCGCCTGGCGAACGATCCTTTCCTCTTTGCCAAGCGCGATGGGTTGTACATCATTCTGGCGTTCTGTCTGGCGATGGTGACGTTGCGTCTGCCGATGGCCTTCTGGCAGCGCCACAGCACCGCGATGCTTATTGCGTCCATCGTTATGCTGCTGATCGTTCTGGTGGTAGGGAGCTCGGTCAACGGGGCATCGCGCTGGATCGCCTTTGGCCCGCTGCGTATTCAGCCGGCGGAGTTCACTAAGCTGTCGCTGTTCTGCTACCTCGCCAACTATCTGGTGCGTAAAGTGGATGAGGTGCGTAATAACCTGCGCGGCTTCTTAAAACCGATGGGCGTGATCCTGGTGCTGGCGATCCTGCTTCTGGCCCAGCCGGACCTCGGTACCGTGGTGGTACTCTTCGTCACCACCCTGGCCATGCTGTTCCTGGCGGGCGCCAAGCTGTGGCAGTTCATCGCCATCATCGGGATGGGGATCTCAGCCGTAGTGCTGCTGATCCTCGCCGAGCCTTATCGTATCCGCCGTGTAACCTCCTTCTGGAACCCCTGGGAAGATCCCTTCGGCAGCGGTTACCAGCTGACCCAGTCGCTGATGGCATTTGGCCGCGGCGAAGTATGGGGGCAGGGCTTAGGTAATTCGGTGCAAAAACTGGAGTATCTGCCGGAGGCACACACCGACTTCATCTTCTCCATTATTGGCGAGGAGCTGGGTTATATCGGTGTGGTATTGGCGCTATTAATGGTATTCTTCGTCGCTTTCCGCGCCATGTCTATTGGCCGTAAAGCGCTGGTGATCGACCACCGTTTCTCGGGCTTTCTGGCCTGTTCGATCGGGATCTGGTTCAGCTTCCAGGCGCTGGTTAACGTAGGCGCAGCGGCCGGTATGCTGCCGACCAAAGGCCTGACGTTGCCGTTAATCAGTTATGGTGGTTCGAGTTTGTTGATCATGTCGACCGCCATTATGTTTTTGTTACGCATAGATTATGAGACGCGTCTGGAGAAAGCCCAGGCGTTTACACGAGGTTCACGATGAATCAACCGAAGCGGTTAATGGTGATGGCAGGCGGTACCGGCGGGCATGTGTTCCCGGGGCTGGCCGTTGCGCACCATTTAATGGATCAGGGCTGGCAGGTGCGCTGGCTGGGAACCGCAGACCGCATGGAGGCCGATCTGGTGCCGAAGCACGGTATTGAGATCGATTTTATCCGTATTTCCGGCCTGCGTGGCAAGGGGATCAAAGCCCTGCTGCTGGCGCCGGTGCGTATTTTCAACGCCTGGCGCCAGGCGCGTGCGATCATGAAACGCTTTAAGCCGGACGTGGTGCTGGGTATGGGCGGCTATGTCTCTGGTCCTGGCGGGCTGGCGGCGTGGTCGCTGGGTATCCCGGTTGTTCTGCATGAGCAGAACGGGATCGCAGGGCTCACCAATAAATGGCTGGCGAAGATCGCCAGCAAGGTGATGCAGGCTTTTCCCGGCGCGTTTCCGAAAGCCGATGTGGTGGGGAACCCTGTGCGTGTAGACGTGCTGGCGTTACCGCTGCCGCAGGAGCGCCTGGCGGGCCGTGAAGGTCCGGTACGCATACTGGTGGTGGGCGGCTCTCAGGGCGCACGCATCCTGAATCAGACCATGCCGCAGGTGGCAGCAAAGCTCAACGGCGGCGTAACCATCTGGCATCAGAGCGGTAAAGGCGCTCAACAGACCGTCGAGCAGGCCTATGCCGACGCCGGTCAGCCGCAGCATAAAGTCACCGAGTTTATTGATGATATGGCTGCCGCCTACGCCTGGGCCGATGTGGTGGTGTGCCGTTCTGGCGCCCTGACGGTAAGTGAAATTGCCGCAGCCGGTTTGCCCGCGCTCTTTGTGCCCTTCCAGCATAAAGACCGACAGCAGTACTGGAATGCCCTGCCGCTTGAGAAAGCCGGCGCGGCAAAAATCTTTGAACAGCCGCAGTTTACCGCAGATGCGGTCGCCACCACCCTGGCGGGCTGGGATCGGGAGACATTACTGGATATGGCGCAGCACGCTCGCGCGGCCGCGATCCCGGATGCCACCGAGCGGGTAGCAAAAGAAGTAGGCCTGGCAGCACAGGCTTAACCCTCGCAGCGCGTGTTGCGCTGCACGAATTTTTTAAGTAGTCGATGGCGTTTAGAGAATGAATACACAACAACTGGCGAAACTGCGTTCAATCGTGCCCGAGATGCGTCGCGTCCGGCACATTCATTTTGTTGGCATCGGCGGCGCCGGTATGGGCGGTATTGCCGAAGTGCTGGCGAATGAAGGTTACCAGATCAGCGGTTCCGATCTGGCGCCGAACCCTGTTACGCAACAGTTGGCGTCGCTTGGGGCGACCATCTATTTCAACCACCGCCCGGAAAACGTCCTTGACGCCAGCGTGGTGGTGGTTTCCAGCGCTATCTCTGCCGATAACCCGGAGATTGTGGCCGCGCACGAAGCGCGTATTCCGGTTATTCGCCGTGCCGAGATGCTGGCCGAGCTGATGCGTTTTCGTCACGGCATCGCTATTGCCGGTACGCACGGCAAAACGACTACCACGGCGATGGTCTCCAGCATCTATGCTGAAGCAGGGCTGGATCCCACCTTTGTGAACGGTGGGCTGGTGAAGGCGGCGGGTGTGCATGCGCGTCTGGGCCACAGCCGTTATCTGATCGCTGAAGCAGACGAAAGCGACGCCTCTTTCCTGCATTTGCAGCCAATGGTAGCCGTCGTGACCAACATCGAAGCCGACCATATGGATACTTACCAGGGCGACTTCGAAAATTTAAAGCAAACATTCATAAACTTTTTACATAATTTGCCGTTTTATGGACGGGCGGTGATGTGCGTGGACGATCCCGTTATCCGCGAGCTGCTGCCGCGCGTCGGGCGTCAAATCACCACCTACGGTTTTAGCGACGACGCCGATGTGCGTATTGAGAGCTATCAGCAGATTGGCGCCCAGGGTCACTTCACCCTGGCGCGTCAGGATAAAGAGTTGTTACAGGTTACGCTGAATGCGCCGGGGCGCCACAATGCCCTGAACGCAGCGGCGGCCGTTGCGGTGGCAACGGAAGAGGGGATTGAAGACGCGGCTATTCTGCGCGCGCTGGAGAGCTTCCAGGGGACCGGGCGTCGTTTCGACTTCCTTGGCGAATTCCCGCTGCAGGAGGTGAATGGCAAAACCGGTACGGCGATGCTGGTCGATGATTACGGCCATCACCCCACAGAGGTGGATGCCACCATCAAAGCCGCGCGTGCAGGCTGGCCGGATAAAAAACTGGTGATGCTGTTCCAGCCTCACCGCTATACCCGTACCCGCGATTTGTACGATGACTTCGCCAACGTGCTCTCGCAGGTGGACGTCCTGCTGATGCTGGATGTCTATGCCGCCGGCGAAGCAGCGATCCCGGGCGCGGACAGCCGTTCGCTCTGCCGCACCATTCGCGGACGCGGCAAAATCGATCCGATTCTGGTGCCCGACCACGCCCAGGCGGCGGCGATGCTTGCTCCGGTGCTGACGGGAAATGATTTGATCCTGGTGCAGGGTGCGGGAAATATCGGCAAAATCGCGCGTAACTTAGCTGAAATCAAACTGCAGCCGCAAAATTCGGAGGAGGAGCGCCATGGCTGATAAGATCGCCGTCCTGTTTGGCGGCTCCTCCGCAGAGCGCGACGTCTCCCTGAACTCGGGGGCCGCCGTGCTGGCCGGACTTCGCGAAGGCGGCGTGGACGCACATCCGATCGATCCTAAAGAGACCGATGTTACGCGCCTGAAAGATATGGGGTTTAATAAAGTCTTTATCGCCCTGCATGGTCGCGGCGGTGAAGATGGCACCCTGCAAGGCCTGCTGGATCTCATCGGCTTGCCTTATACGGGGAGCGGTGTGATGGCGTCTGCAATTTCCATGGATAAGCTGCGCAGCAAACTGCTGTGGCAGGGTGCCGGTCTGCCGGTAGCGCCATGGGTTGCCGTAACGCGCCGCGCCTTTGAAGCGGGCCTTGATGAGAGCGTGACTTCACGCATTGCTGAGCTGGGTCTGCCGGTTATCGTCAAGCCCAGCCGTGAAGGCTCAAGCGTGGGAATGTCGAAAGTAGAAGATGCAGCGAATATATCCTCTGCACTTGCTTTGGCATTTCAACACGATGAAGAAGTTTTGATTGAAAAATGGCTCAGCGGGCCAGAATTTACCGTCGCCATGCTTGGCGAAGAAATTTTACCGTCGATTCGTATCCAACCAGCCGGAACCTTCTATGATTATGAGGCGAAGTATCTCTCTGATGAGACGCAATATTTCTGCCCAAGTGGTCTGGAAGCCGGGCGTGAAGCGCAATTACAGGCTCTGGTGCTTAAAGCCTGGAATGCTTTAGGGTGCCAGGGTTGGGGGCGAATTGACGTGATGCAGGACAGCGATGGTGAGTTTTACCTGCTGGAGGCAAACACCTCTCCGGGGATGACCAGCCATAGCCTGGTGCCGATGGCGGCGCGCCAGGCAGGGATGAGTTTCTCCCAACTCGTTGTACGTATTCTGGAACAGGCGGGCTGATATGTCGCAAGCTGCGCTAAACACGCGAAACCGCGACGAAGAGGAAGAGTATTCTTCTCGCCGTAGTAATGGAACACGTCTTGCAGGGATAATCTTCCTGCTGGCCGTGTTATGTACCGTGTTTGTCAGCGGCTGGATGGTGCTGGGCTGGATGGAAGATGCGCAGCGGTTACCGCTGTCGAAGCTGGTGGTAACTGGCGATCGCCATTACACGCGTAACGATGATATCCGCCAGTCGATTCTGGCGCTGGGATCGCCCGGAACCTTCATGACCCAGGATGTAAATATCATCCAGAGCCAGATTGAACGTCTGCCGTGGATTAAACAGGCGAGCGTAAGAAAGCAGTGGCCGGATGAATTGAAGATTCATCTGGTTGAATATGTCCCCATTGCGCGGTGGAATGATCAGCATATGGTTGATGCGGAGGGTATCTCCTTCAGCGTCCCGGCCGATCGCGTCAGCAAGCAGAATTTACCCATGTTATATGGCCCGGAAGGCAGCGAAAACGAGGTGCTGGAAGGTTTTCGTAATATGGGGCAAGTGTTAGCTAAGGATCGGTTCACGTTAAGAGAAGCGGCGATGACAGCGCGACGTTCATGGCAACTGACGCTGACGAACGATATCAAGCTTAACCTTGGCCGCGGCGACACCATGAAGCGACTGGATCGTTTTGTAGAACTGTATCCCGTTCTACAGCAGCAGGCGCAGGCCGATGGCAAACGGATAAGCTACGTTGATTTGCGCTATGACTCAGGCGCGGCGGTGGGGTGGACTCCGCTACCGGCCGAGGAAACCAATCAGCAACAAAATCAGGCACAGGTACAGGCAGAACAACAATGATCAAGGCGACGGACAGAAAACTGGTAGTTGGACTGGAGATTGGCACCGCGAAGGTTGCCGCTTTAGTAGGGGAAGTTCTGCCCGACGGTATGGTCAATATCATTGGCGTGGGCAGCTGCCCGTCTCGTGGTATGGATAAAGGTGGGGTGAATGACCTCGAGTCGGTGGTGAAATGCGTTCAGCGCGCCATCGATCAGGCTGAACTGATGGCAGACTGCCAGATTTCCTCCGTGTATCTGGCGCTCTCTGGCAAGCACATCAGCTGCCAGAACGAAATCGGTATGGTGCCGATTTCTGAAGAAGAAGTGACGCAGGAAGACGTTGAAAACGTTGTCCATACGGCGAAATCCGTGCGCGTGCGTGATGAACACCGCGTGCTGCACGTGATCCCGCAGGAATACGCCATTGACTACCAGGAGGGTATTAAAAACCCGGTAGGTCTTTCCGGCGTACGTATGCAGGCAAAAGTGCACTTGATCACATGTCACAACGATATGGCGAAGAACATTGTAAAAGCCGTTGAACGTTGTGGTCTGAAAGTTGACCAACTAATTTTCGCCGGTCTGGCGGCCAGCTATTCCGTATTGACGGAAGATGAACGTGAGCTGGGCGTCTGTGTCGTGGATATCGGCGGTGGTACAATGGATATGGCCGTTTATACCGGCGGTGCGCTGCGTCATACCAAAGTGATCCCCTATGCCGGGAACGTAGTGACCAGCGATATCGCCTACGCCTTTGGTACGCCGCCGAGCGATGCCGAGGCCATTAAAGTGCGCCATGGCTGTGCACTGGGCTCCATTGTAGGGAAAGATGAGAGCGTTGAAGTGCCGAGCGTAGGCGGTCGTCCGCCGCGCAGCCTGCAGCGCCAGACGCTTGCCGAGGTGATTGAGCCGCGTTATACCGAGCTGCTCAACCTCGTCAACGAAGAGATTTTGCAATTACAGGAGCAGCTTCGCCAGCAGGGGGTGAAACATCATCTTGCGGCGGGGATTGTATTAACCGGCGGCGCGGCGCAAATTGAAGGTCTTGCAGCCTGCGCTCAGCGGGTGTTCCATACGCAGGTGCGTATCGGTGCGCCGCTGAATATCACCGGTCTGACAGATTATGCCCAGGAGCCGTACTACTCAACGGCTGTTGGCCTGCTCCACTACGGGAAAGAAACCCATCTTAGTGGTGAAGCAGAAGTGGAAAAACGCGCGTCGGTAGGTTCGTGGATCAAACGAATCAACACCTGGCTGCGAAAAGAGTTTTAATTTTTTTAAGAGACCGGAGAGAATTAACGGTTTCGGGCGACAGGCACAAAACGGAGAGAAACTATGTTTGAACCTATGGAACTGACCAACGACGCGGTGATTAAAGTCATCGGCGTCGGTGGCGGCGGCGGTAATGCCGTAGAGCATATGGTGCGTGAGCGCATCGAAGGTGTGGAATTCTTCGCAGTTAACACCGATGCACAGGCCCTGCGTAAGACGGCTGTAGGCCAGACGATTCAGATCGGCGGTGGTATCACTAAAGGTCTGGGCGCTGGGGCTAACCCGGAAGTCGGCCGCAATGCAGCCGAAGAAGATCGTGAAGCACTGCGTGCTGCGCTGGATGGGGCAGACATGGTGTTTATCGCAGCAGGCATGGGTGGTGGTACCGGCACGGGTGCTGCGCCAGTGGTTGCTGAAGTAGCAAAAGATTTAGGTATTCTGACCGTTGCCGTGGTGACCAAGCCTTTCAACTTTGAAGGCAAGAAGCGCATGGCATTTGCCGAGCAGGGTATCACCGAGCTGTCCAAGCACGTGGACTCGCTCATCACTATCCCGAACGATAAGCTGCTGAAAGTGCTGGGCCGCGGCATCTCTCTGCTGGACGCCTTCGGCGCGGCGAACGACGTGCTGAAAGGCGCGGTTCAGGGTATTGCCGAGCTGATTACCCGTCCGGGCCTGATGAACGTCGACTTTGCAGACGTACGCACCGTGATGTCCGAAATGGGCTATGCGATGATGGGCTCCGGCGTGGCAAGCGGCGAAGACCGTGCAGAAGAAGCCGCAGAAATGGCGATCTCTTCACCTCTGCTGGAAGATATCGATCTGTCTGGCGCGCGTGGCGTACTGGTTAACATCACCGCGGGCTTCGATCTCCGTCTGGATGAGTTCGAAACCGTAGGTAATACCATCCGTGCGTTTGCTTCCGACAATGCGACCGTGGTTATCGGTACCTCGCTTGACCCGGAAATGAACGACGAACTGCGTGTTACCGTTGTTGCGACCGGTATCGGTATGGACAAGCGTCCTGAGATCACTCTGGTAACTAATAAGCAGACCCAGCAGCCGGTAATGGATCGTTACCCGCAGCACGGTATGGCGCCGCTGACGCAAGAGCAGAAACCTGCTGCTAAAGTGGTTAATGACAATACGCCGCAAACCCAGAAAGAGCCTGATTATCTGGACATTCCTGCGTTCCTGCGCAAGCAGGCCGACTAGGAATAGGCTGGAATTTGGGGATTTGCGCTCTTTGTGCTAAACTGCCCTCCCGATTGTGATATACACTCTCGGTTGGATAAGTAATTTGGCGAGATTATACGATGATCAAACAAAGGACATTAAAACGTATCGTTCAGGCGACTGGTGTCGGTTTACATACCGGCAAGAAAGTCACACTGACGCTGCGCCCTGCGCCGGCCAATACCGGGGTCATCTATCGTCGCACCGACTTGAATCCACCGGTAGATTTCCCGGCCGATGCCAAATCTGTGCGTGATACTATGCTCTGTACTTGCTTGGTAAACGAGCATGACGTGCGGATTTCTACCGTAGAGCACCTTAACGCCGCTCTGGCGGGTCTGGGTATCGACAACATTATTGTTGAAGTCGATGCGCCGGAAATCCCGATTATGGATGGCAGTGCTGCACCGTTTGTCTATTTGCTGCTGGATGCCGGCCTCGAAGAGCTGAACAGTGCCAAGAAATTTGTACGCATCAAAGAGACGGTTCGCGTTGAGGATGGCGACAAGTGGGCTGAATTCAGGCCGTTTAATGGTTTCTCGTTGGACTTTACCATCGACTTTAACCACCCGGCGATTGATTCCAGTACCCAGCGCTATGCGATGAATTTCTCTGCTGATGCTTTTATGCGCCAGATTAGCCGTGCCCGTACTTTCGGTTTCATGCGTGATATCGAATATCTGCAGTCCCGCGGCCTGTGCCTGGGCGGCAGCTTCGATTGTGCCATCGTTGTTGACGATTATCGCGTTCTGAACGAAGACGGCCTGCGTTTTGAAGACGAATTCGTTCGTCACAAAATGCTGGATGCGATCGGCGACCTGTTCATGTGTGGTCACAATATTATCGGTGCATTTACCGCGTATAAATCCGGTCATGCGCTGAATAACAAACTGTTGCAGGCTGTACTGGCAAAACAGGAAGCCTGGGAATATGTGACCTTCCAGGACGAAGCAGAACTGCCGCTGGCATTCAAAGCCCCGAGCACTGTTCTGGCTTAATAGCGTAACGCGCTAAAAAACAGACTGGTTAACCTGGCACTCTCTCCGGCCAGGAAGACCAGTCTTTTTATTTTGGGGCCTTTGTTAAATTTCCGGGCCGCGGCGCGTTTGCTGTTTTCGTGACCATTTTTCTCCCCCTGTTCGCCTGAATACTGCTGCTGGCAAAGGCCTTTAGTGGTAATATCTGGACGCGAAAATAAACAAAATCAAATCGTGAGCCTGATGGCTCGCTTATTGTGGTGGGGCAATTGAGCGGAATTCTAACGCGCTGGCGACAATTTGGCAGACGTTACTTCTGGCCGCATCTCCTTCTGGGGATGGTCGCGGCAAGCTTCGGCCTGCCTGCGCTCAGCAACAATACCGAAACCTCCTCCCCTGCGAAAACGTCCGCCACCCGCCAGGATATAACCACCCGGGTTAATTTCACTAATCTTGCGCTGCTGGAAGCCAATCGCCGTACCAGTTTTACGGTGGATTACTGGCATCAGCATGCGATTCGGACCGTCATCCGCCATCTCTCTTTTGCCATGGCTCCGCAGGCGCTGCCTGCTGCAGAAGAGTCTTTGCCGGTTCAGGCGCATCATCTTGCCCTGCTCGACACGCTTAATACGCTTTTAACGCAGCAGAGCAAACCGCCGGTTATTGTGCGTCATCTGGCCGTCGCCTCCGTCGCGCCAGAGCCCGCGTTCTCCGTCTCCGCATGGATTAGCAAGGTGCAGGGTATTCGCGCCGGTCCTCAACGTCTCAGCTAAATTAACTCTGTTTCAATAACTTAATTTATTTGCCCGCAATGGGGCGTTTGAGATTTTATTATGCTAATCAAATTATTAACTAAAGTTTTCGGTAGTCGTAACGATCGTACCCTGCGCCGCATGCGCAAAGCCGTCGGCGTCATCAACGGCCTTGAGCCGCAGATGGAAAAACTCTCTGATGAAGAGTTAAAAGCAAAAACGGCGGAATTCCGCGCGCGTCTGGAAAAGGGCGAGACCGTAGAAAGCCTGATCCCGGAAGCTTTCGCCGTTGTGCGTGAAGCCAGTAAGCGCGTGTTTGGCATGCGTCACTTTGACGTGCAGCTGCTGGGCGGTATGGTGTTAAACGATCGCTGTATCGCAGAGATGCGTACCGGTGAAGGTAAAACCCTGACCGCGACCCTGCCGGCGTACCTGAATGCGCTCTCCGGAAAAGGGGTTCACGTAGTCACCGTCAACGACTATCTGGCGCAGCGTGACGCCGAAAACAACCGCCCGCTGTTTGAGTTCCTCGGCATGACCGTAGGGATCAACATGTCTGGCCTGCCGGCACCGGCGAAGCGTGAAGCGTACAACGCCGACATCACTTACGGCACCAACAACGAATACGGCTTCGACTACCTGCGTGACAACATGGCGTTCAGCCCGGAAGAGCGCGTTCAGCGTAAACTGCACTATGCGCTGGTGGATGAGGTGGATTCCATCCTGATCGATGAAGCGCGTACCCCGCTGATCATCTCCGGCCCGGCTGAAGACAGCTCAGAGATGTACCGTAAGGTCGACAAAATCATCCCGCACCTGATTCGTCAGGAAAAAGAGGATTCCGACACCTTCCAGGGTGAAGGCCACTTCTCCGTCGATGAAAAAGCGCGCCAGGTTAACCTGACCGAACGCGGTCTGGTACAGATCGAAGAGCTGCTGGTTAAAGAGGGCATCATGGAAGAGGGCGAGTCTCTGTACTCCCCAACCAATATCATGCTGATGCACCACGTTACCGCCGCGCTGCGCGCCCACGTGCTCTTCACCCGTGACGTTGATTACATCGTAAAAGATGGCGAAGTGATCATCGTCGACGAACACACCGGTCGTACTATGCAGGGCCGTCGCTGGTCCGATGGTCTGCACCAGGCTGTCGAAGCCAAAGAGGGCGTCGACATTCAGAACGAAAACCAGACCCTGGCGTCGATCACCTTCCAGAACTACTTCCG
>DKMV01000351.1:1300-15473 GCA_002469605.1 Leclercia sp. UBA7405 | reverse complement strand
TCTGAAATGACGAAAGCTAAGCGCCGGGAGCAGGGCTTGCCCGGCGATAAGCCGCTTTATGCTCACGGATACCTGCTTCGCTCCATCACCTTCGTTGTGAGGGGTAAAAAATAATGCCTTTTCTCGATGTAACTGATGTCCTGTCAGACCCGGATTTCTGCGACAGCACGCTGGTCTGTACCCGAAAAACACAGACCGTTGATGCTGACGGGTTTGCCGCGAATACCGACCAGGATATTCCGTTTGATGGTGTGGTGACGGTGGATCGTTCACTGGAAGCCAGGCGTATGGCGGCAGGGCAAGTTATCAGCGGTGCAATTCTGATTGTCACAAGCTTTCGTTTAACCCAGGGTAAGCCCGGGCAGGATGCCGATGTGGTACTCTACAACGGGCGGCACTATCGCGTGACGTTTGTGGATCCGTACACCTCGTACGGTGCCGGGTTCGTTCAGGCTCACTGCGAGCTGATGGAGTTCAACGGAGGTACGCCAGTTGAATGACACCACGCAACCTGGTTACCTGACACCAACCAGCCCGGCGCCGCAGTACGACGAGGCGCTGGAGCGCGAGCTTAGCCGGTGGATACGCGGTGTTTCTGGCCTGCCTGACGGTATGGCTGTGCCACGCTTCACCGACCCTCAGCCAGCTATCCCCGCACTGGGTACCAACTGGTGCGGATTCAACATTTCCGACTTTCAGGACGCCGCCAACCCTGCTGCTGTAACCAAAGACGACGACACCGATTATCAGTGGCAATACGAGACGCTGGTGGTACTGTGCTGCTTTTACGGCCCCGGCGGTCAGGCTTACGCCAAAACGTTCCGTAGCGGCCTGTTCATCTCGCAGAACAACGCGGAATTAAACCGTGTGGGCCTCACGCTTGGCGAGGTTGGACGAATCATTCCTGCACCGGAACTCATCAACAATCAGTGGCAACGCCGCTACGACCTGTCCGTGACGCTTCGCCGTAAGACGGTGCGCGAGTACGGCATCAAATCGATCCTCTCTGCTCCAGTTCAATTTTTCGGAGATTAAATCATGCCTAACGGCTTATCTGTCCAGCGCGTCGTGAACGTGCAGGTCTCGCTCGCCGTTCGTGCGGCAGCCGGGCGCAATTTTGGGGCGCTGCTGGTGCTTGGCACGTCCAGCGTAATCACCGCACCAGAGGTGATGCGCCTCTATCAGAGCATTGAAAGCGTCGCTACGGACTTTGGCACCAACGCTGAAGAATACAAAGCGGCTAACCTCTACTTCCAGCAGTCGCCGCAACCCCGCGATCTGTATATCGGCAAACTGGAACGCGCCTCCAGCCCGGCAACGGCTGGCAAGCTCACCGGTGCTGTACTGACCTCTGCAGAGCAGGCGATTGCAAACTTTACCGCGGTCGACGATGGTGCGATTAAGATCTCGGTGGATGGCACTGTTAAAACCGTAACGGGTATCGACCTGTCAGCGGTGACCGATCTGGCCGGAGTAGCGACGGCCGTCACTGCGAAACTTACCGGTACCACCGTTTCCTACATGGCCGGCTCGAATCAGTTTGTGGTGACATCTTCCACTACCGGGGCCTCCTCGGCGATCGGTATTCCTGTTGCTGCCGGCACAGGCACTGACCTGGCGCCGCTGCTGGGCATTGACTCAGCGCATAACCCCACCGTGTCAAACGGCCAGGATGCTTCATCCTCAGTGCTGCCGTCGGTGAATACAGCGCTGAACTACTCAGCCGACTGGTATGGACTGGTTATCGCCGATACTGCAATGACGGACCATGACCATATCGATGTATCTGCCCTGATCGGCTCTGCGAGCGATTCCCGGGTGTACGGTGTGACAACTGCGGCGACCGAGGTCCTGGACTCAACCAGCACCACGGATATTGCCTATAGGCTGAAAGCCGCTGGTTATGGCCGCACGTTTTGCCAGTACAGCCAGGTGCCCTATGCGGCAGCTTCCGCCTTCGGTCGCGCGTTCACCGTAAATTTCCTGGGTAACAACACCACCATCACTCTGAAATTCAAGCAGGAACCGGGCATTACTGCCGAGACGATCACCGCGCAGCAGGCCGACACGCTCAAGGCAAAAAACTGCAACGTGTTTGTGCGCTACGCCAATGATACCGCCATCATCCAGGAAGGCGTGATGTCTAACGGCGACTTCTTCGACGAGCGCCACGGCCTCGACTGGCTGCAGAACTACGTCCAGAACAACCTCTGGAACCTGCTTTACACCTCAACCACCAAAATCCCGCAGACCGAAGCGGGCGTGACGCGCCTGGTGACCAATGTCGAACAGTCTATGGACCAGTCTGTAAACAACGGTCTGGTGGCACCGGGGATCTGGAACGGCGGTGACGTCGGACAGCTGACATCAGGCGATATGTTGACCAAAGGCTATTACGTTTACGCGAACCCGCTGAACGCCCAGGCGCAGGCAGATCGTGAAGCACGTAAAGCGCCGGTGATTCAGGTGGCAACCAAACTGGCGGGGGCTATCCACTTCGCTGATGTATTAATCGACGTGGTGCGCTAAGGGGACACTGAATGAGCACTTATTCTTTTCTGGATATCACGGGGTCAATGACTGGTCCCACCGGGGTGATTGACCTCGGTGCCGGTTCTGCCAACTCCGAAGAGGGCATTACCATCGCCATGGTCGAAAACAAAAACACCATGACGATCGGCGCTGACGGCGAGGGCATGCACTCCCTGCACGCCGGCAAGGCTGGAACGGTAACCGTTAACCTCCTGAAAACCTCGCCGGTGAACAAAAAGCTGTCTCTGGCATATAACGCGCAAAGCCAGTCCTCAGCGCTGTGGGGTAATAACGTCTTTGTGTTCCGCAACACTGCATCTGGCGACATCATGACCGCGCGCGGCGGCGCCTTCCAGAAGCACCCCGACTGGCAGAACGCCAAAGAGGGCGGGACGGTGGCCTGGGTGTTCGACTGCATCAAAATCGACCCGTTCCTGGGGGAGTACTAATTCATGGAAATTACCATTAAGGATCAGCAGTACCGCATCGCTAAGTTAAGCGTTTTCGAGCAGCTGAAGGTATCCCGCAAGCTGCTGCCGGTTCTGGCAGGTCTGGTTTCTGACTTCCGTAATATCCAGACTAAGCTGAACGCCAAAGATACCGAGGGCGCAATGGAAAGCATTCTGCCGAAGATCGCTGGCGCCGTTTCCGGCCTCAGTGATGATGACGTGAATGCGATCCTTTTTCCCTGCCTGCAGGTGGTGGCGCGCAAGCATATGAGCGCCTGGGTGCCGGTGTGCCAGCAGGGCACCATGGCCTTTGATGATATCGACCTGTTCGTGATGCTGCAGCTTGTGGCGCGGGTGGTCGCCGATTCGCTGGGAAATTTTTTGCAAGGACTCCCTACCAGCGAGACGAACACCCCGCCAGCGGAATAACCTTCAATACGATGCCGGGCGGGGAAGACTACATCCTGCGTCCGGCGCTCGCCTTTAACCTCGATCAGAAAGACCTCGACAGCGGTGCAGTGGACCTGTGCCGCATCGCGCTGCTTAACGATTACCTCGATATGCGTGACGATAACGACGCGCGTGTAGCCAAATGGAGAGCCCAGAATAATGGCTGATACTATCCGTGATTACCTGGTCTCTCTGGGGTTCGACATTGATGGCGCCGGCCAGGCGAAATTTGAAGCCACGCTCAAAGGTGTGGCCGCAAACGTCGTAAAACTGGGGGCCGTAGTTGAGTCAACGGGGCTGGCCATCGTGGGCTTCACTGCCTCGATCGCCAGCGGCCTGGATAAACTCTACTGGGCCGCGGAACGCACCGGGGCATCGGTCAACGGCATCAAGGCGCTTGGCTATGCTGCCTCACAAACCGGCTCCAGCGCCGAGGCTGCCCAGAACTCACTGGAGAGCCTGGCGCGCTTCATGCGCAGCAATCCCGGCGCCGAAGGCTTCCTGAACCGCCTGGGGGTGCAGACCCGGGACGCTTCCGGACAGATGCGCGACATGTCGGCTATCTTTACCGGCGTCGGCCAGCGTCTCAGCACCATGCCCTATTATCGTGCCAACCAGTTCGCGCAGATGCTGGGCATTGACGAAAACACGCTGATGGCAATGCGGCGCGGAATGTCCGGCTTCACGGCTGAATACCAGTCGATGATGCAGAAGACAGGCTTCGATGCTGACAAGGCCGCGCAGCAGTCCAACAAGTTCATGACCTCCATGCGCAACTTCGTTTCGCTACTGGGGATCCTGCGCGATAAGGTTGGCTCGAATCTGGCCGGCGGCCTGAGCGGCACGCTGAACAATCTCAGCAAGCAGATGCTGGAGAACTGGCCGAAGATAGAGGGCGTGGTCACGAAGATAGTGAAGGGGGTGCTCTTTGCTGCTGATGTCATTACCCAGATGGCGTGGCGCGTCTCGCAGGCGGTAGGCGGCCTGATTGAGTGGTTCAAAAAACTGCCGCCGGATATACAGCAGCTGATCATGCTTGTGTCCGGACTGGTCTCGGCTTGGCAGTTGCTTAACACTGAGTTCCTCAAATCGCCGATAGGTATCGTAATCGCGCTAGGCTCGGCGCTGTTCGCGCTATACGACGACTACAAAACTTGGAAAGAAGGCGGTCAAAGCCTGCTGCCCTGGGATAAATGGGAGCCAGAAATAGAGGCCGCCCTGAAATCGCTTGGCGAGCTGCGGGATTCAGTGAAGGCGATAGGAGTTGAAATCGCTAAGCTGCTCAATATCAACCTCAAAAACTGGACCCTTAAAGGCGACATCGAAAATCTTACCCGGCAGTTCGGTGAGTTTGGCAAGATGATCAAGATGATTGGCGATCTGATTAACGCCATTAACGAGGGCCGGTGGTCTGATGCTTATGCGATCGGCAAGAACCTGCTGGCACAAGGGCAAGGCCAGGACGCTTTACCTGCAGTATCTGACAGCGCTAACAATACCGCTGACTGGATAGAGGGCAAGACGGGGTTCGACCCGCGAAGCATCGGTAAAACAATAAACGGGTGGATTTTCGGCAAGGAAGATGGAGGCTCAGATAAGCAGGAGAGCGGCCCGGGCAAGACGATTGCAGACAGGAACAACAACCCTGGTAACCTGCGACCCGTCGGTGGCAACGGTTTTACCTCTCATCAGACGCCGCTGGATGGTTGGATGGCAATGGCCAGGCAAATCCGTCTTTACTTCACCGGCAAAAGCGCGGCAGCCGGGTTTGAAAAGCTCCAGTCAATCTGGGACATCATCCACAAATACGCACCTGCCAGCGACAACAATGACCCCGAGGCCTATTCGAATTTCGTGGCCAATATGATGGGCGTGGGCGCTAAGGACACGCTGAACCTGAGCGATCCGCAGCAGTTCAGCAACCTTCTGCAGGCCATGTCCAGGAAGGAAGGGTACGGTCAGTGGAACTCCCCACTGGCCAGTGTTGCCGCTACGCAGGCAGCCGCGCAGATCAGCCAGGAAACGAACATCAATATTTACGGCGCGAGCGACCCGGCATCCACTGGCCGGGAGGTTGCCGATCGTCAATCCGGCGTTAACTCCCGTCTCACTCAGCAGCTACAACCGAGGGTCTACTGATGGATATTTTGTCGGCCATCTTCCGGCTGCAGTCTCGGAAAATAGGTATTTTTGTGCCTGACGTGGTGGTATCGGAGAAGCATGTTGATGCTCTGGAAATCACTGAACATCCGGTGGAGTTTGGCGCCGCTATAAACGACCACGCCTATAAGCGCGCCAGTGAGGTCACTATGGAGTGTGGATTTGCCGGCGGCGGGTCGGTACTCGACCTGGTGAATCTGTCCAGCATAGGCTTGCGGGTTGGCGAGAGCCCGAGGGAGATTTATCAGCAGCTGCTGGATCTGCAGAAATCCCGGGTGCCGTTTGATGTTGTTACCGGCAAGCACACCTACAGCAACATGCTGATACGCGCTATCGAGGCCACGACGGACCGAACCAGCGAAAATGTGCTGTCATGCGTTCTGACGCTGCGGGAAGTGATCATGTCGGATACGCAGAGCATCACCGTTACGGATAAGGCCAACATGCAGGAGGGAGTCAGCACCGCGCCAGTACAGAATACAGGGATGAAATCTCTGGTGCCGACCAGCAGCTCATCTGTAATTCAAAAGATAGCCGATTTTGCGAGGGGATAATGAGCGTTAATGAGATTCCGATGATCCCTGATAACCAGGAGTTTCGCATCACCCTGGGCGACATAAGCTACACGCTCCGCGTGCTGTGGCGCGACGATGCCGGCTGGATAATGGACGTTATGGATAGCGGCGCGCAACCTCTGTTAATGGGTGTTCCCCTGGTGCCGGGGGTTAACCTTTTGGCTCAGTATCCGGAGCTGGGGATATCTGGCGCGCTGGTGGTCATGACAGACAACGGTGCGCCGGAATACCCGACGAAAACAAACCTTGGTGCCTCGAGCCATCTTTATTTTGTTCAGGGATAGCGCATGACTATTAACTGGAATCGCCATTTTGAACTGCGGCTTCTGAACGACAAGGGGAATGGCATATCCCTGTCGGACTTTAAAGTGACCTTCGCAATCGACTGGTTTAACTCGATGTGGCCACGTGTGGCGACGCTCAAAATTTACAACCTCAAACGTGACACAATCACCCGGATTACGGGGGATGAGTTTTCTCGCATTACCATCATAGCCGGGTATAACGGCCTGGCGCCGACGGTCACCGAAAGCGAGGTTGGGCAGGTTACCGAGATTTCATCTGAGCAAACCGGACAGGCGCGCGGGCAAAATTACGGAGTCATTTTTGATGGGGAGATCCGTTTTACGATAACAGGGCGCGATAATCCTACCGATATTTTTACCCTTATCCAGGCCATCGATGGGCATCGGGCATTTAACGAGGCGATTTCGGTTGGCGTGCTGGCTGCCGGGTATCAGCTGTCGGATTATCACTCGCTGATGATGCGCGACCTCTCGCCTTACGGCATCACCAAAGGCATCACGGGGCAATTCCCTGACCGGGTTATGCCGCGCGGTCGTGTCTTCTTCGGCGCGACGCGCGACTACATAAGCAACCTGGCGGCGCAGTGCGAGGCTAACTGGCAATTTGTCGACGGACAGCTGCAGATGGTGCCTGAGAATAAATATCTCCATGAAGCGATCGTGCTTAACACCAAAACTGGCCTGGTCGGTATGCCTCAGCAAACCATGGGGGCAGGCGTTAATGTGCGCTGTCTCATTAATCCAAACATTCGGGTTAACGGGCTTATTCAGTTGAACCAGGACTCGGTGTATCGCTCGCAATTACCGAACGATGAGATCCAAAGATCACAGGCAAGGATTACTGAGGCAAATGATAATGGTAACCTTAGTACAGGCAGCGCGACGCTTGCGCAGCCCGCCAGTGTGGCAACTGATGGCGTTTACATAGTTCAGTCAATCAGCTACACCGGCGATACGAGAGGGAATCCGTGGTATATGGATCTCATGTGTGGGGCTCGTGGAGCGCGAGACCTCCAGAGCCAGTCGGCTTTGAACAGGGGGATTACACCTCAGTGAAAACTGTAGCCATTATTTTGTTGTCTTTAGTTAGCATTCTGCCATATGCAGCAAATGCCAAACCTATTGCCATTTGTGGACCATTCACCATTTCATCTAGTGATGACGGCTTTGCCCATATAAACAACGTCAGGCCACAAAGTCAGAAGTTCACCTTTCTAAGGAAGGAAGGCGACTACTCCAATGTAAAATATCAGTGGATGCTTCCCGATCAAAGTAATGGGCGATTTCTTGGGATGGATTATGTCAAACGTAATGGCAAGGCAATATTGAACGTTGAGGCCATCAGAATGAATATGAATGAACCTCGAGTGTTTGGAACTTACGATTGTGAGAAGGCTAAAGGCTGAATCATTAGTTTTGATAGTTTGAAATTGTCGTTTTTTGTCCTAAAGTTTTGCTGCATCTTGACGATGGTAATCTGCATGGTAAAGTGTGCCGCCATTCGGCTAGAAATCACACAGCAACTGCTACCAGCACCAGTTAAAGCTTGAGATTAAAAGTGAGAGTCTGGCATGGAGTTCGAAGGTTTCCACGGAACAGATTTTGACAATCATGAATCTATCCTTGATTTAAATTTTTCAGTTAGTGCTGCTGAGGATGATTGGCTCGGTACAGGTGCTTATTTCTTCATTGAAGGTATCAGTGATCCATTGCTTGATGCACGACAATGGGCGAAATTGCAAGCCTATGACAAGCATACGAGAACTAATCGTTACGAAAATTATGCCGTCATCAAAGCGATCATTGATGTCAACAATGTCCTAAGACTGGACCAGCAAGAAGGTCTTATTGCATATAACGTTTTCAGAAACTATCTGTTGGAACGGATGAAAGCAGATCGTATCAAACCTAAGGTTAATGCAATACGTAATGATTGTGAGGTGTGCAATCACATCTTACAAAATTCAGAATTTGACGCTATTGTTAACTTTGAATACATAAAGTTAGATGAGTGGACAAGGGTAAAGAAGTACTCATCCCGCATCGCTACTTGTCGTATAATGAGCGTTAAGGAACCAAAGGCATCCATAGATGTCACAAAATTATCAGTTGTAGAAAGAGGCAGAGTATGAAAACGCAAATGCAAATAGTTCAGGAGGCAATTGCTCGTCTCGAGCAGATGTCTCGTGGAGAGTTTGTTGACTCACTCGTTTCTTCTGGACTTGTTGAAAAAGAATTGACGCACCATGAAGTTTTTTCACGCATCGTTTTTATGAATGACACCGTGGAAGTTGTAGGTCGGTCTACGTCGTTAGATAGAACTGATGTGTTCGTTGTTGCTGGCAAAGAGCTATCGTTTGCCTTCTAGGGAAGAATGATGAAAATTGACATATTGCCGATGCTCGTTACTCAGGTAAGTCTGAATGAAAACAACGACCAAGTCACTCCTGAAGAACATCCAAACTCATTTTCACTTAACGCTTCGGTGTTGTTTGATGAGACTCAAAACACAGTAGCTAAACTTGTAGCAAATGCTGAGCTTATTAGTATTGGCAAGTATGAAGTTAATGTAGTTGCTGAGTTTGTTCTGCATTTTAATGAGACAATGACAGAAGATTCAGCTACACGTGCTGTTGTCGATTCCAAAACTGAAGAAACTATTTTCCCGTACGTGACTTCATACATTAACGCCTTTATCGCGTTATCAGGTTATCAAAGGCCAAACATACCTATTGTCACGTTTTGAATTTAGCCTTAACAGCATGTTAAACCTCATGAAACCCGCTACGGCGGGTTTTTTATTGCCTGGAGAAAACTATGCCAGTATCAGCCCGCGCGCAGGACGGCAACGAATCGCAGACCCTTGAGGCGCATCGCCACGCCATTTTCGGCAGCTTGCGCGTGGCTTTGCCGGGGATCATCCAGTCCTTTGACCCTGAAACAGTGACATGCACCGTGCAGCCGGCCATCTATGGTCAGCGGCTCGGCGACGATGGTGCTCTGGTTTCTGAGGAGATACCGATCCTGCCAGACGTTCCGGTGGTGTTTCCCCGCGGCGGCGGCTGCACTTTAACTTTCCCGGTAAAGTCCGGTGACGAATGCCTCCTGGTCTTCTCCGATCGCTGCATCGACTTCTGGTGGCAGAGCGGCGGGGTGCAGGAACCGGTTGACCCGCGCCAGCATGACCTGAGTGATGCGTTTGCCATAGTGGGGCCGCAGTCGCAGGCAAAGAAAATCAGCGGCATCAGTACCAGTGCGGTTGAACTGCGCAGCGACGACGGTGGTACCAGGTTGAGTCTTAATCCTTCAACCGGATCGATAACGGGAACGGCGCCGGGAGGCTTCAACCTTAACGGTCTGAAAATTCTGCCTGACGGCCGCCTGCAACTGGTGGATGGCTCAATGGTTGATAAGCATACGCATGGCGGCGTGGAAAGCGGCGGCAGCAATACGAAACCACTGGGAGGGTAATTATGCGATACCGACGCGAAGACGACGACGGGGACTACACCTTCGGCCAGGGCGATGATACTTTCCTGATCAACTCCCCTGAGTGCGTGGCCCAGGCCGTAAAAACTCGCTTTGAACTGTGGAAGGGCCAGTGGTTTCTGGACACGACCGAGGGGACACCCTATATCCAGTCTGTTCTGGGAAAGCAAAGGCCTGAGGTTTATAACCTTGCGATCAGGGATCGCATCAGCACCACGCCTGGCGTTCTGTCCATCCTGGCCTTTGATACCGTGAATGAAAGCACGACACGCCGGGTTACGTTCACAGCCACCATAAACACTATCTACGGACAAACCACCCTTACCAGCGAGGCATAAATGGCCCTCAATTTGGATATGCTCGGCTTATCGGCAACGGTAACCGCTGAGGGGATCAGCGCGCCTGATTACCAGACAATACTGGACACCCTGACCAACTACTTTAAGCAGATATATGGCAGCGATGCTTATCTGGATCCTGACAGCAAAGACGGGCAGATGGTGGCGCTGGTGGCCCTGGCTATTCACGATGCTAACAACACGGCCATTGCGGTTTACAACAGCTTTTCGCCTGCCACCGCTTATGGCGCAGGGCTGAGCAAGAACGTGAAAATAAACGGTATTAAAAGGAGAACGGCTACCAACTCAACGGTTGATTTGCTGCTTACCGGCGCGGCCGGTACGACCATTTCGAATGGCTCCGTCAGGGATAAGAATGGCCTGGTCTGGAGCATGCCGGCTTCCGTGGTGATTGGTTTAGACGGGACGGCGACGGTCACTGCCACCTGCTCAAATAGCGGCGCAGTGGCTGCGCTGTCCGGAACGGTAACGACCATTAACACACCGACCCGCGGTTGGACTTCGGTAACTAACCCGGCGGCGGCCACCGTCGGATCACCGGCGGAAACCGACGCAGAGCTGCGCATCCGGCAGGGGCAGAGCGTCGCGTTACCCTCCATCACGCCGTTTGAAGGAGTGGACGGCGCGATCGCTAATGTTGTCGGCGTGACGCGGCATAAGCTCTACGAAAATGATACCGGCGCGACCGACAGTAACGGACTGCCGCCACACTCTATCTCTGCCATTGTGGATGGCGGCGATCTGACTGAAATCGCCCAGGCCATACGGGGAAATAAAGGGCAGGGGGTCGCTACGTATGGAGCGACAGCCGTCACGGTACCGGATAAATATGGTAACCCCCATGTGATTCGCTTCTCCCGGTCAACGGATGTCCCTGTTTACGGACATATCACGTTAAAAGCTTTTGCCGGGTATACATCTCAGATTGGCGTGCAGATCCAGCAGGCGGTCGCGGATTACATTAACGGTCTGACAATCGGTGATTCGGTGCTGCTGAGCCGAATTTACTCACCTGCGAACCTCGGGGTGGTGAGCGGCGGAAGCGCGCGTTATTACGACATTCAGGAGTTGCTGATTGGTAAATCGGCAGGCGCTGTAGCAGCGGCAAACATAACCATAGCCTACGACGAATCTGCCTCATGTAAACCGGCAAATATAGCTATCACGGTGATGTCATGAGCAAGTACACGGATTTAATCACCAACTACCACGCCACTAAGCCGAAATACTTAGATCACGTAGATCTGAGCACCAGGCCGCTGATTGACATTACCACAGCCACCCGGGGGCTGGTTAGCGCGTTTGACATCGATACAGCTGTAGGCGTCCAGCTTGATACCCTCGGGCTCTGGATTGGGCGTAGCCGTATAGTCAGCCAGCCCATTAGTGGCGTTTATTTCAGTTGGGACACGGAGGGGCTCGGATATGACCAGGGCGTATGGCAGGGGCCATATGATCCTGACTCCGGCTATACGACGCTTAGCGATGATACCTATCGCACTATTCTGAAAGCAAAAATCGCTATTAACAACTGGGACGGGCGTAACGAATCGCTTCCGGACATTCTTGACACTGCCACAGTGGGTTCGGGCCTGAAGATGCAGATCGTCGACAACCAGGACATGACGATATCGGTCTGGGTATTTCCCGAGACTGATATTTCTGATGTGTCTCTCGAACTGATCGCCGCTATCAAACAGGGCTATCTCACCGTAAAAGCTGCTGGCGTCTGGGCCGGTGATGTTGAAACGCCTTCGGTAGAAACACCATCCGAGGGCTCAAAATTCTTTGGATTTGATATGGATAACGAATACATCGGCGGGTTAGATGTAGGAGCATGGGGGACTTTACTCTAATGGCAACAAACAACTTTAAAGCATTCGCGCTGGATCCAAACGCTAACGTCATGTCCCAGGCTGACTGGGAAGCATTACCGGCGTTGCTGTCTGGCTTTACAGCGGGTAAAGCAGCCAGCGCCCAAGTAAACAAAGCCATCCGCCAGGCGACCACGATTGGCGCGCTGATTGGGCAGTTTATTGCGAACTCTGGGGCGGATGCACTGGACAATGCCGATGTTAATGGGCTGGTGACCAAGTTCACGAATGCGCTTACCGCGAACCTTAGTTTGGGAAATGCCTCAAAACGTGATGTAGGTTCGGGAGCTAATCAGATCCCTGATATGAATAGTTTTGCGTCGACTCGCGCTTCAAGTGGGAGACAGATATTACCTTCAGGGATAATTATTCAGTGGGGGGCCGCTATTGCTGGGGTGGGAAATGTAGCTGGTACTGGAAATTCTGTCTCGTTTCCAGTGGCATTCCCCACTTTTTGTGCTCAGGTTGTCGCAACTTACGATAATGGTGGCAGCACTGTCGTAGCTGGTGCTGCCGGAAACCTAACAGCAACTCAATTTCTTTTACGGTGCGATGCCACTGGTGGTTCCTATAATTTCCGTTGGTTTGCGGTGGGGTATTAATTATGGACAACTATTATTTTTCACCTTCGACTTTGGGATTTTATCCTGAAGAACTCATGTCGTTATATGTAGCTGCTGGAACTTTGCCTGATGATGTTCTTGCCGTATCAGATGAAATATTTGCTACATATTCTGTAGCTCCACCTCCAGGGAAAACGCGTGGCGCCACAGAGAAAGGGCATCCCGCCTGGGTTGATCTTCCACCGTTAAGTCATGAGGAGGAAGTCGAATTAGCGGACTCCGAAAAACAGTCTCGTATTGAACAGGCTAACGACCACATGAACAGCAAGCAGTGGCCTGGTAAAGCTGCGATGGGACGTTTGAACGATACGGAAAAGGCTCAGTATAACGCCTGGCTTGATTACCTTGATGCCCTCGAAGTCGTCGATACTTCTACCGCGCCGCAGATTAACTGGCCATCACCACCAGAAGTGTAAATCTCTTGATCTGCCCTTACATTAAAACTACTGTATATAAAAACAGTATTAATGGAGGGCAGACTATGGCACGCAGATACGAGATTGCTGGCGCTTTTACGGCATCAATTAAATCACAGCCTGACGGGCGCAAGACGGTAGCAACGCAGGACTTTGTCACGCAACTGGCAAAGGTGAACTGGAACTGGTCTCTCCACGAAGCAAACAAGTGGATTGAGAACTACGTTACCACCTTCAAGGATATCTCTCCTAATGAGGGGGAGAACCGCCTTTTCATGCTCTACAACCCGAACGGAGGGTTGTGACATGGGCTTCCCATCCCCAGCGCAGGACTATATCGAGGACCGCTTTAGCCCTCATGATATGTGCACGACAGAGAACAGCCGCATCCTTGAGACGTCTGATGGCTATGCCGTAATCGACCCGGTCAGCAAGCTCAACCCAGGCGAGGTGCTGCTGATACTGACAGACGGCCATACCCAGTTCGCCAGGCTGCAGGGTAAAGCGCTGATAACGAGCGACGGTGAAGCGATAGAGGGTGAGGCACTGGAAGGCGTTGAGGTAATGGGAAAGGTCTCTTACTTCATCAGAAGAGTGCAGGGTGATGATGGCTGCCCAGTGATGTAAGAAGAGGTGCGCACCTGAAGTCTTACAAACGGATCGGTGGCGATTGTGCCGGCGGTCGTGGTGGCTGTAAACAAGCCGATGTGATTTCTGGAAGGAGCCGCGCATAGTTTTGCAAATGCGCGATAATTAAATCAACGATTATGACGCCACGAAATTTACTCGTCGCGCACTCGAATAGATTGGCAAGAGTTTGATCTTGAAAGAACGCAATGGTAAGTATTGCATCGTTGTTTTTGAGGGGTTTTATGGATTATGGCGATGAATTTAAAGGGTTTTTATTGATTGGGACGTAAACAGGAATCGTATTCGGTCTC
>DKMV01000351.1:578-1184 GCA_002469605.1 Leclercia sp. UBA7405 | reverse complement strand
GTATTCGGTCTCTTTTTATCTGCAGTAAAATAAATCCGTTTTCCCGGTGCGGATTTTGCAGACTGGCCTCGTCCCTGACACGTCTTAAAACATACCACAACCCCGCGGGCTCAAGTCCAGCGCTTTTTGGCAGTTTTGTTAAATTTTTGTTTGTTCAAAATGAAAAGGAAAATCAACCCACCGTTACTGCGTTAAGGAGGGGGAGATGTATCTCACGCTTGAAGGTCAGAAATGGCGGCATGTCTGGGTAGTGGGGGATCTTCATGGCTGTTATCAGCAGCTGATGGCCAGTCTTAAACGCCTGCGGTTCAGCCCTTATGAGGATCTGCTTATCTCCGTGGGCGATCTTATCGATCGCGGGCCGGATAGCCTCAAATGCCTGCAATTGATCGAGCAGAAATGGTTTTATGCCGTGCGCGGCAACCATGAGGAGATGGCGCTGGAGGCGCTGGATACCGATACCTTTGCATTATGGCTGATGAATGGCGGCGTCTGGTATGCCGGGCTGGAGGGTGAAGATAAACGCCATGCCCTGAGGCTGTTGGAAGCCTGTAACAGGCTGCCCTGGATAATCGACATTGCCTGCCGTAATGGCCTGAACGTGGT
>DKMV01000351.1:0-420 GCA_002469605.1 Leclercia sp. UBA7405 | reverse complement strand
GCCCACGCGGATTATCCGGCTGCGCACTATGTGCGCGATCGGCCGGTAGATAAGCATCGGGTGGTGTGGGACAGGAGCCGCATTAGCAATCTCATTGCCGGCCAGGGGCAGGGCATTACCGGCGCCGACCACTTCTGGTTCGGCCATACCCCACTGGATAAACGGCTGGACTTTGGCAGCCTGCACTATATTGATACCGGCGCGGTCTTTGGCGGCACGCTGACGCTGGTCCAGCTGCAGTAATTACAGGTCGGCGTACTCCTGCGCAGGCCGCCAGAAACCGTCGATAAAATCTTCGACCGGATAGCAGCCGCCGTGGCGTATACGTTGATCGTCCATAGAAGCAACGCATTGCTGTTCAGTGTTATACACATCCACCACAATGTCATCGCAGCCTCCATCCAAGTAACAAATAAACAG
>DKMV01000349.1:3193-4444 GCA_002469605.1 Leclercia sp. UBA7405 | reverse complement strand
ACCCTGACCGAAGCGCTGGGCTCGTCTGAAGGCATTGACCTCACCACCTCTAACGCCAGCGGTATCTTCGTGATCCGTCCGCTGAAAGGGCAGGGCAGCAACGGCAAGATTGCCAATATCTATCAGCTCGACATGTCCGATGCCACCTCGCTGGTTATGGCGACGGAGTTCCGTCTCCAGCCGTATGACGTGGTCTACGTGACGACCGCACCGGTTGCTCGCTGGAACCGCCTGATCAACCAGTTGCTGCCGACGATCAGTGGCGTTCGCTACATGACCGACACGGCGAGCGACGTTCATAACTGGTAAGCGCAATGTTTAACAAAATTCTGGTGGTGTGTGTGGGGAACATTTGCCGTTCCCCCACGGCCGAGCGGCTGTTACAGCAGTATCAGCCGGGGCTGACGGTGGGCTCCGCAGGGCTGGGGGCGCTGGTGGGCAAAGGGGCCGATGAGCGTGCGGCAAGCGTGGCGCAGGCGCACGATCTCTCTCTCGACGGGCACTGCGCCCGTCAGGTGACGGCCGCCCTGTGCCGGGATTATGACCTGATTCTGACGATGGAAAAGCGGCATATCCATGCCCTGTGCGACATCGCGCCGGAGATGCGCGGCAAAGTGATGCTGTTTGGTCACTGGGATAACGAGCGCGAAATCCCCGATCCGTATCGCAAGAGCCGTGAAGCCTTTGAAGCGGTTTACACCTTACTTGACCAGTCTGCCCGCCAGTGGGCGCAGGCACTGAACGTTTAGCAGGGATAACAATGACAGATAAAGTAAAAGCGTCTGCCGCCCCGACCTCGGGCAGTGATGAAATTGATATTGGCCGCCTGATTGGCACCGTGGTGGAGGCGCGCTGGTGGGTGCTGGGGATCACCGCCGTCTTTGCGATTGGGGCGATTATCTACACCCTTTTCGCCACCCCTATCTACAGCGCCGACGCGCTGGTGCAGATCGAGCAGAACACCGGTAATTCGCTGGTGCAGGATATCGGCTCGGCGCTGGCGAATAAGCCTCCGGCATCGGAAGCGGAGATCCAGCTGGTGCAGTCGCGCCTGGTGCTGGGGAAAACCGTTCACGATCTCGGGCTGGATATCGCGGTAACTAAAAATACCTTCCCGGTATTTGGCGCCGGCTGGGACCGTCTGATGGGCCGCCAGAACGATACCGTTAAGGTCACCGACTTCACGCTGCCGAAAGGGGCAGGGGATCAGGTCTTTACCCTGGCCGTGCTGGGGCCGAAGCAGTATCAGCT
>DKMV01000349.1:338-3042 GCA_002469605.1 Leclercia sp. UBA7405 | reverse complement strand
GGGGCCGAAGCAGTATCAGCTCACCAGCGATGCGGGCTTTAGCGCCCGTGGCGAAGTGGGGCAGCTGCTGAGTAAAGATGGCGTCACTATTAAAGTGAATGCCATTCAGGCCGCCGAGGGCAGCGAATTTACGGTCACCAAATTCTCTACCCTGGGGATGATTAACAACCTGCAAAATAACCTGTCGGTAACCGAAACCGGCAAAGACACCGGTGTGCTGAGCATGACCTTCACCGGTGAAGATAAAGACAAAATCCGCGACATCCTCAACAGCATTACCCGCAACTACCTTGAGCAGAACGTTGAGCGTAAATCGGAAGAGGCGGCGAAAAGCCTGGCCTTCCTTGCGAAACAGCTCCCGGAAGTGCGCGCCCGTCTGGATGAGGCAGAGAATAAACTCAACGCCTACCGTCAGGATAAAGACTCGGTTGACCTGCCTTTAGAAGCCAAATCGGTGCTGGATTCGATGGTTAACATCGACGCCCAGCTTAACGAGCTGACCTTCAAAGAGGCGGAGATCTCCAAGCTCTATACCAAACGCCACCCGGCCTACCGCACCCTGCTGGAAAAACGCCAGGCGCTGGAAGATGAGAAATCCAAGCTCAATAACCGCGTTACCGCCATGCCGAAGACCCAGCAGGAGATTGTCCGTCTGACCCGCGACGTTGAGTCCGGCCAGCAGGTCTATATGCAGCTGCTGAATAAACAGCAGGAGCTGAAGATCACCGAGGCGAGCACCGTGGGCGATGTGCGTATCGTTGACCCGGCTATCACCCAGCCTGGCGTGCTGAAGCCGAAGAAAGCGCTGATTATTCTCGGCAGCATTATTCTCGGCCTGATGCTCTCCATCGTTGGCGTGCTGCTGCGCTCCCTGTTTAATCGCGGTATCGAAAGCCCGCAGGTGCTGGAAGAGAACGGCATCAGCGTTTACGCCAGTATTCCGCTCTCCGAGTGGCAGAAATCCCGCGACAGCGTGAAGACCGTTAAAGGCGTCAAGCGCTACAAACAGAGCCAGCTGCTGGCGGTGGGTAACCCGACGGATCTGGCAATTGAGGCGATCCGCAGCCTGCGTACCAGCCTGCACTTCGCCATGATGCAGGCGAAAAACAACGTTCTGATGCTCTCGGGGGTCAGCCCGTCAATTGGTAAGACCTTTGTCTGCGCCAACCTGGCGGCGGTAATTAGCCAGACCAACAAGCGCGTACTGCTGATCGACTGTGATATGCGTAAGGGCTACACCCACGAGCTGCTGGGCACCAATAACGCCGACGGTCTCTCCGAAGTGCTGCTGGGCAAAAGCGATATTGAGAGCTGCGCCAAGCCGACTTCCATCACCAACTTCGACCTGGTGCCGCGCGGGCAGGTGCCGCCTAACCCCTCTGAGCTGCTGATGAGCGAGCGCTTCACCCGTCTGGTGGAGTGGGCCAGCAAGCATTATGACCTGGTACTGATCGATACCCCGCCAATCCTTGCCGTGACCGACGCCGCCATCGTAGGCCGTCATGCAGGCACCACCCTGATGGTGGCGCGCTATGCGGTGAATACCCTGAAAGAGGTGGAGACCAGCCTCAGCCGCTTCGAGCAGAACGGCATCGAGGTGAAAGGGGTGATCCTCAACTCCATCTTCCGCCGCGCCACCGGCTATCAGGATTACGGTTACTACGAGTACGAATACAAATCTGACAGCAAATAAAAAGTACTCCTCACCCTAACCCTCTTCACGGAGGGGAGAGAAGACGGCTCGGTGCAGCTTGTCCCCCTCTCCCCTCCGGAGAGAGAGCCGGGGTGAGGGGTGAGGGGAAGACAATGACCACACAACGCCCTTTGATTTCTATCTATATGCCGACATGGAATCGTCAGCAGCTGGCGATCCGCGCTATCAAATCCGTGCTGCGCCAGGATTACGATAACTGGGAACTGATCATCGTCGATGACTGCTCCGCATCTTATGAACAGCTGCAGCAGTTTGTTGCGGATCTGAACGATCCGCGGGTGATGTACACCCATAACCCGATTAACTCGGGCGCCTGCGCGGTGCGTAACCAGGCCATTATGCAGGCCAAAGGGGAGTTTCTGACCGGCATCGATGACGATGACGAATGGACCCCTAACCGTCTGTCGATTTTCCTCTCCCATAAGCATCAGCTGGTGACCCACGCCTTCCTGTATGCCAACGACTATGTCTGCCAGGGCGAGGTCTATTCCCAGCCGGCCAGCCTGCCGCTCTACCCGAAATCGCCGTACTCCCGCCGCCTGTTTTATAAGCGCAATATCATCGGCAACCAGGTCTTTACCTTGTCCTCGCGCTTTAAAGAGTGCCTGTTCGATACCAGCCTGAAGGCGGCGCAGGATTACGACATCTTCCTGCGGATGGTGGTGGAGTATGGCGAGCCGTGGAAGGTGGAGGATGCTACTCAGATCCTGCATATCAACCACGGCGAAATGCAGATCACCTCTTCGCCGAAGAAGTTTTCCGGCTACTTCCATTTTTACCGCAAGCACAAAGACAAGTTTGACCGTGCCAGCCGTAAATATCAGCTCTTTACCCTCTATCAGATCCGCAACAAGCGCATGAACTGGCGCACGCTGCTGACGCTCTTCTCGGTGCGCAATACCAAGCGCCTGGCCGACGGGCTGCGGGGGAAATAATGTTTCTGGAAGATTGCCGCGCAAATAGCTGGAGCCTGCGCCCCTGCTGCATGGT
>DKMV01000349.1:0-154 GCA_002469605.1 Leclercia sp. UBA7405 | reverse complement strand
CCTGCGCCCCTGCTGCATGGTTCTGGCCTACCGCATCGCCCACTTCTGTTCCGTGTGGCGCAAAAAGAGTGTGATTAACAATATCTGGGCGGCGCCGGTATTAGTGCTATATCGCATTATCACCGAGTGCTTCTTTGGCTATGAGATCCAGGCC
>DKMV01000293.1:7296-7551 GCA_002469605.1 Leclercia sp. UBA7405 | reverse complement strand
TACAGATAACCAGAATGGACTGGATCCGCATTATGGCCACGTCCTGATGTAGCGCACAGTTTCGGTCAGGTCATGCACGCCGCTGATGGTCGGGATCAGCTGTTTGACGACGCGGTTCCAGCGAGCCAGCGGCGCGGTGGTGACATAGACGATATCGTAAGGTTCAAGCTGGAACTCCGTTGCCAGCACCATAGCAGAGGCGTCGCGAGCGTTGAGCTGATAGATGCTGGCGATTTTGCCCTGCTGGCTGCTTTT
>DKMV01000293.1:969-7139 GCA_002469605.1 Leclercia sp. UBA7405 | reverse complement strand
CATGCCGCTGCGATCCATCTTTAGGGTGCTCTGTTTTACCACCTCACCCATCACAAACACCTTCAGCGCATCGTTACGCGGGATGAACAGAATATCCCCAGGCCCGAGGAGTCTGTTCTGGGTGAGATCCCCGTGCTGCATCAGGGCATAGAGGGAGATATGCGAATCCTGCCCTTTTTGGGTTAACACCACGTTACGCCAGTCGGCATCCGCAGAGAGACCGCCCGCCGCGTTGATGGCATCCATGATAGTCAGCGGAATGTTGGTGATAGGCTGCTGGCCCGACCGCGCCACTTCGCCGGTGACATAGGCCTTTTGCGAACGGAACGCGGCGACGCTGACGTCGACCTGCGGGCTTTCGATCACCCGCTCCAGACGAGCGGTAATGTCGTTGCGTACCTGCGCCAGGGTTTTACCCGCAACGGGAATTTTGCCGACATAGGGGTAAAAGATAGTGCCGTCTGCTGCAACCCAGTTGCCGGTGTCGCTGGCACTACGGTACTGCCCTGCGGGTGTGGTCAGCTCCGGATGATCCCAGACGGTGATCATCAGGATGTCACCCGTACCGATGCGGTATTCCCAGTTTTTAACCTGCTCATCCAGATTAGGATTTGCCTGAGATTTCAGCCGGGCGGGACGCAGTTGTTCGATAACCGAAGGGGTGAGCGGCCATATATCGATTTTTTTATTAATATCATCAGCCGCATCAGCGGTTTTGACGATATTTTTTCCAGAAGAGGTAATATGCTGCCCCGGAATATTTCTACAGCCCGTCAAGGCCGCAGTTGAAATAAGTAAAGCCCATATCCATATTTTAGCTTTCATTAATAATAACGACCTAAAACTAATGTTGTTGTTTCCAAAAGCCGAGCGCTATGACTTTCGAATAAAATAAATTAAATTAATTAGTTACGATTTAATTTGGCGTGATGACATGGCAAAAAACACCTGCCCAACGCGCTAAAACACAGGCAATAAGGAAAATCCAATATTAACTGGTGCATTTTAATCATGCCTCTAAAAATTAACACCATCCGGGAGTGCAATAGCGGACACAATCAGAATTCATCAATAAGAAAGGTACTTTTTATTATTGTTGGAGGCTTAAAGATTTATAGCATGAATATAAAAAAGAGGCGCAATGGAGCCGCAGTATGCTTTGTTACATTTTTTCCCCAAACGCGCCGGCCTGCAAAACTTAAGATAGACTCTCTCTTGACCCGTTGGGTTACAATAGACGACGCGTCACAGCAAAGAGTAAAACTGGAGAAAAAATGACTAAAGGTAACGTTCTGCTTCTGGGTGCATTGTTGTCGCTGGCGAGCGCAGCATTTGCTGCTCCACAAACCGCTGCGGCCCCCTCGGGCATCCAGGCTTATGAAGAGCAGGAGTTTGTGGCCGATTTCACTAAGTACAAGATTGGTGATTTTGCCCCGGCGCAGTATCTCACTCCCGAATACACCATCAAGCAGTACAATTTGCGTAATCTGCCCGCCCCTGATGCCGGTACACACTGGACCTATATGGGCGAAAACTACGTTCTGGTAGGCGATGCAGATGGCAAAATCTATAAAGCCTATAACGGTGACATCTTCTATCACCGCTAAGCGCATGACGATCCGCCCCTGGGAAGAGAGCGACCGCCCTTTCCTGCGCACGCTGTACCTGCACGCGCGACGCGCGGCCTGGCCCTGGCTGGACGGCCGCGCGTGGCGTCTTGAAGATTTCGACGCCGACACCCTCAATGAGACCGTCTGGGTCGCGATTGATAAGGGGCACCGGGTGGGATTCGCCTCCATCCAGGAGAATGATAATTTTCTGCACTGCCTGTTTGTGGATCCCCACTACCAGGGAATGGGGGCGGGTAAAGCCTTGCTACAACATGTGCAGCAGACCTTTACCAGCACGGGCGCCTTAAAGTGCCTGGTGAAGAATACGAAAGCGGTGGAATTTTATCAGCGCATGGGCTGGCATATCGAAGCGACGGGGGACTCCCCGGATGGCGAGTACTATCTGATGCACTACAGGCTGCCCGGTTAAGGGCAGCCTGTTTGTTTAGACCGCGCGGAAGGCGATCTCGCTTGGGATCACTTCGCCCTGCCAGTAAAGCTGCGCCGCAACGCGCCCAGCCAGCTGGCGATACATCTCTGCAAAATCACTGCCCGGACGGCTGACAACGGTAGGTTTACCGCTGTCCAGATCTTCACGCAGCGTAATGTGCAAAGGCATCTGCCCCAGCAGCTGGGTGTGATACTGCTCCGCCAGCTTCTCTGCGCCACCGGTGCCGAAGATCGGCTCATGGTGTCCGCAGTTGCTGCAGATGTGCATGCTCATGTTCTCGACGATACCCAGCACCGGCACTTCCACTTTCTCGAACATCACGATGCCTTTTTTGGCGTCGATAAGGGCGATGTCCTGTGGCGTAGTAACCACCACCGCGCCGGTTACCGGAATGTTCTGCGCCAGCGTCAGCTGAATGTCACCGGTGCCCGGCGGCATATCCAGCACCAGATAATCGAGATCCGGCCACATTGTCTCCTGCAACATCTGCATCAGCGCTTTGCTGGCCATCGGGCCGCGCCACACCATGGCATTGTCGTCGGTTACCAGATAACCGATGGAGTTGGTCGCCAGCCCGTGCGCCATAATCGGCGCCATATGGGTGCCGTCCGGTGAGGTTGGGCGCTGATTTTCGGCTCCCAGCATATTAGGGATAGAGGGGCCATAGATATCGGCATCCAGAATACCGACTTTCGCCCCTTCGGCGGCCAGCGCCAGCGCCAGGTTGACCGCGGTAGAGGATTTACCCACCCCGCCCTTGCCGGAGCTGACGGCGATAATATTTTTAACGCCGTTGATCCCCGCCTGGTTCTTCACGCGCTTCAGCGTGGCGATGGAGTGCGAAAGCTTCCAGTCGATGGCTTTTGCGCCGGTAATGCGCAACAGCTCAGAGCTGGTCTGCTCTTTCAGCGCTTCAAACGCATTGCGCCAGACGAAGGGCATCTGCAGCTCAATGTGCAGCGTATCGTCCAGCCAGGCGACATGGTGCAGCGCTTTTAGCGTGGTGAGATTGTGTTTCAACGTTGGGTGCTGAAAATTTGCCAGCGTCCCGGCGACCATTGCTCGTAAGGCTTCCGGTGATTTGGCCTGGGATTGAGAACTCATCCCGACTCCTTTGTTGTAGTTCTGAAAAAATCATTCGTCACCACCCAGTTTACCCTACAGGTAACAATTATTCATTTATGGTTTGATGCCCTTATTTCTTGGCGTAGTAATTCCCTTTCAGGTAACATCGAAACCCCTTTTCACAGCTAAAAGAAGTAATGCTTACTATGACTCAAGTCGCGAAAAAAATTCTGGTAACGTGCGCGCTGCCGTACGCCAACGGCTCCATCCACCTCGGCCACATGCTGGAGCATATCCAGGCTGATGTCTGGGTCCGTTACCAGCGAATGCGCGGCCACGAAGTCAACTTCATCTGTGCAGACGACGCCCACGGCACGCCGATCATGCTGAAAGCGCAGCAGCTCGGCATCAGCCCGGAGCAGATGATCGGTGAAATGAGTCAGGAGCATCAGACCGACTTCGCCGGTTTCGACATCAGCTACGATAACTACCACTCCACGCACAGCGACGAGAACCGCGAGCTGTCGGAGCTGATTTATACCCGTCTGAAAGAGAATGGTTTTATCAAAAACCGCACCATCTCTCAGCTCTACGATCCGGAAAAAGGCATGTTCCTGCCGGACCGTTTCGTGAAAGGCACCTGCCCGAAATGTAAATCCCCGGACCAGTACGGCGATAACTGCGAAGTGTGCGGCGCGACCTACAGCCCGACCGAGCTTATCGAGCCGAAATCCGTGGTTTCCGGTGCGACGCCAGAGATGCGTGACTCAGAACACTTCTTCTTCGACCTGCCCTCCTTCAGCGAGATGCTGCAGGCATGGACCCGCAGCGGCGCGCTGCAGGAGCAGGTCGCGAACAAAATGCAGGAGTGGTTTGAATCCGGCCTGCAGCAGTGGGATATCTCCCGCGATGCCCCATACTTCGGCTTTGAAATCCCGAATGCGCCGGGCAAATATTTCTACGTCTGGCTGGATGCGCCGATCGGCTACATGGGCTCGTTCAAGAACCTGTGCGACAAGCGCGGCGACACCACTAGCTTCGATGAGTACTGGCAGAAAGACTCAACCGCCGAGCTGTATCACTTTATCGGTAAAGATATCGTCTACTTCCACAGCCTGTTCTGGCCGGCAATGCTGGAAGGCAGCAACTTCCGTAAACCGACTAACCTGTTCGTGCATGGCTATGTCACCGTTAACGGCGCCAAGATGTCCAAATCTCGCGGCACCTTTATTAAGGCCAGCACCTGGCTGAACCACTTCGACGCCGACAGCCTGCGCTACTACTACACCGCCAAGCTCTCGTCGCGTATCGATGATATCGACCTGAACCTGGAAGATTTCGTGCAGCGCGTGAACGCCGACATCGTCAACAAAGTGGTGAACCTGGCATCGCGTAACGCAGGCTTTATCGCTAAGCGTTTCGACGGCGTGATGGCGGCTGAACTGGCGGATCCGGCGCTCTACAAAACCTTTACCGACGCGGCGGCGACCATTGGCGAGGCCTGGGAAGCACGCGAATTTGGTAAAGCGGTACGTGAAATCATGGCCCTGGCAGATCTTGCTAACCGCTATGTGGACGAGCAGGCACCCTGGGTTGTTGCGAAACAGGAAGGCCGTGATGCCGATCTGCAGGCGATCTGCTCCATGGGGATCAACCTCTTCCGCGTGCTGATGACCTACCTGAAGCCGGTGCTGCCGCAGCTGGCCACCCGTGCGGAAGCCTTCCTGAACACTGAACTGAGCTGGGATGCCATCGCGCAGCCGCTGCTCGGCCATAAGGTGAACCCGTTCAAGGCGCTGTACAATCGCATCGAGATGAAACAGGTTGAAGCCCTGGTTGAAGCCTCGAAAGAGGAGGTGAAAGCTGCAGCTGCCCCGGTCACCGGCCCGCTGGCGGACGATCCGATTCAGGAAACCATTACCTTTGACGATTTCGCCAAAGTCGATCTGCGCGTGGCGCTGATTGAAAATGCCGAGTTCGTAGAAGGCTCTGACAAGCTGCTGCGTCTCACCCTGGACCTGGGCGGCGAGAAGCGTAACGTCTTCTCCGGCATTCGCTCTGCCTATCCGGATCCGCAGGTGCTGATTGGTCGCCAGACGGTGATGGTTGCCAACCTGGCGCCACGCAAAATGCGCTTCGGCATCTCGGAAGGGATGGTGATGGCCGCAGGCCCTGGCGGGAAAGATATCTTCCTGTTAAGCCCTGACGAAGGCGCGAAGCCGGGTCAGCAGGTGAAATAAAGAAAAAGCCGGAGATTATCTCCGGCTTTTTTTATCACTTCGCGCTGTGAACGCGGTTAGTCAGCCCGCGCAGGAAGTAGCGCAAAAACTGATCCCCGCACTCGCGGTAGTTCTTATGATCCGGGGCGCGCATCATGGCGGTGATCTCCGGCATGGAGACGCGGAATTTCTGCTCGGTCATGATCGCCAGGATATCGTCCGTTTTCAGGGAGAAGGCGATACGCAGCTTTTTCAGCACCGTGTTGTTATTCACACGACGCTCCAGCGCCAGCTCAGGGGCCGACTCATCTTTGCCGCGCTTATCGTAGATAAGGCCGTTCAGGAATCCGGAGAGGATAATGTCCGGGCAGCGCACAAAGCCCTCTTCATCCTCTTTGGTCATCCAGGTATCGAAACCGGCAGAGGTGGATTCCATTTCAGCAAGCGCAAGAATGCGCACCATGTCGTTGTTGTTCGCTTTCAGGGTGTAGCGCAGGCTACGAAGAATGTCGTTACTAAGCATAGAGCCTTCGAATGTCGGTGATGCAATGGCGCGCAGTGTATCAGTTTTACAGCCCTATCGCCTCTTTCAAACTCTTCAGGTAGCGGCGGCTTACCGGCACCGTCTGCCCTGCCTTCAGCACCAGCTCCGCCTGGCCATTCTCCTCCAGCCGGATCTCTTTGAGGTGCGCCATGTTCACCAGATACTGGCGATGACAGCGCAGCAGCGGCGTGCGGCTCTCGAGCGTTCTGAGCGTCAGCTCGGTAAAGCCCTCTTTACCCTCATGGCTGGTGACGAACACCCCGCTCATCCGGCTGCTGACA
>DKMV01000293.1:0-793 GCA_002469605.1 Leclercia sp. UBA7405 | reverse complement strand
GACAAAGGCCACGTCATCCATCTGCAGCAGATAAATACGGCTATGGCCAGAACAGGGAATAAACTTAAGCGGCTGCTGGTTTTCCGCCAGCAGCGACACATCCTGCACGCTGCGCTCCTGGCGCAGGCGGTTGAGGGTCTTCTCCAGCCGCTTCTCTTCGATGGGCTTAAGCAGGTAGTCGAAGGCGTGCTCTTCAAAGGCCTTAACCGCGTACTCATCGAACGCGGTTAAAAAGACGATATAGGGGCGATGCTCCGGATCGAGCATCCCCACCATCTCCAGCCCGCTAATGCGCGGCATCTGGATATCCAGAAAAAGCACGTCCGGGCGCAGCGCGTGTACGGCGCCGATGGCTTCGATGGCGTTGGCGCACTCGCCCACCACCTCGATATCGCTCTGCTCCTGCAACAGCACGCGCAGGTTCTCCCGGGCCAGAGGTTCATCATCAACAATCAGCACCTTTAGCATGCGCGTTCCTCCAGGGGCAGTCTCAGGGTAATACGGGTAAAGCAGTCCGGCTCGCAGGCAATGGTGATCCCGCACTCTTCACCGAAATGGGCGCGCAGGCGTTTATCCACCAGCCCCATCCCCAGGCCGCCGGAGGTGGGTTTGGGGCTATAGAGCCCGGCATTGTCTTCAATATCCAGCACCAGATGGTGGTTAAACTCGCTTGCGGTAATGGTGATTTCACCGGTGCCCAGCAGCTGCGAGGTGCCATGCTTAATGGCATTCTCCACCAGCGGCTGCAGGGTAAAGGCGGGAAGCTGCTGCCAGGCCAGAGCATCCGGCACGC
>DKMV01000016.1:7792-7983 GCA_002469605.1 Leclercia sp. UBA7405 | reverse complement strand
GCGCTGATTAGCGTCCTGGCGCTGGGAGAGACGCTCTCCGGGCTCGCCTGGGCCGGCATCGCCGTTATCTGCCTGTCGATTCTGGTGATGGCGATGAACGGCCGCATGCGCTCCCGGAAAGGGATCTGGTTGGCGCTGTTAAACGCCTGTTTTATCGCGGGCTATACGCTGGTGGACGGCACCGGCGTGCG
>DKMV01000016.1:2729-7546 GCA_002469605.1 Leclercia sp. UBA7405 | reverse complement strand
GGGCTATACGCTGTGGACCTTTTTTATGAACGGCTTCTGCCTGCTTGGCTGGGCGATGGTGGCGCGCCGCCGGGAGGCGTCCGGCTACCTGCGCCTGCACTGGAAGAAGGGGCTGCTGGGCGGCGTTGCCACCATGGGCTCCTACGGGCTGGCGCTGTGGGCGATGACCCAGGCGCCGCTGGCGGTGGTGGCGGCGCTGCGTGAAACCTCCATCCTTTTTGGGGCGCTTATCGCATTTCTGCTGTTAAAAGAGCAGGTTGCCGCGCTGCGTATCGCGGCAGCGCTGGGGATCGCCGCCGGAGCGATACTGTTACGCCTGGCCTGAACCGCTGGCAACTTTAGTTGCCGATATTCGTTTATTAATCCTGCCTTTTCGCCTTTTGCCATTCGCTCAGGCGATGCTTAACTTGTCACCTTACTGTGGTAGATTCCTCGCACATTTACGAAATGCGTAGTCACTTATTCTTCAATTTCATCTTCAGGCAAAAGTATTCAGCGACATGAAAAGGCAAAGGAACGTTAACTTATTGTTGATGCTGGTATTACTGGTGGCTGTCGGTCAGATGGCGCAAACCATCTATATTCCGGCGATTGCCGATATGGCGCAGGGGCTGCATGTGCGTGAAGGGGCCATTCAGAGCGTGATGGCCGCTTACCTGCTCACCTATGGGGTGTCGCAGCTGTTCTATGGCCCGCTCTCGGACCGCGTCGGCCGCCGGCCGGTGATCCTGGTGGGCATGACGATATTTATGGTCGCCACCCTAATCGCCATCACCACCCACAGCCTGACGATCCTGATTGCCGCCAGCGCCCTGCAGGGGATGGGCACCGGGGTGGGCGGCGTGATGGCGCGCACCCTGCCGCGCGATATGTATCAGGGCACTCAGCTACGCCATGCTAACAGCCTGCTGAATATGGGTATTCTGGTCAGCCCGCTGCTGGCACCGCTGATTGGCGGCCTGCTGAATACCCTCTGGTCCTGGCGCGCCTGCTACGCCTTTTTGCTGGTGCTGTGCGTTATCGTGACCTTCAGCATGGCGCGCTGGATGCCGGAAACCCGTCCGACAGAGGCACCGCGCACCCGGCTTCTCGCCAGCTATAAGACGCTGTTCGGCAACGGGGCCTTTACCTGCTATCTGCTGATGCTGATCGGCGGCCTGGCGGGTATCGCGGTGTTCGAAGCCTGCTCCGGCGTGCTGCTGGGCGCGGGGCTCGGTCTTAGCAGTATGGTGGTGAGTATTCTGTTTATTCTGCCGATCCCGGCGGCCTTCTTCGGCGCCTGGTTTGCCGGGCGTCCCAATAAGCGTTTCGCCACCCTGATGTGGCAGTCGGTGATGAGCTGCCTGCTGGCGGGGGTAATGATGTGGATTCCGGGGCTGTTCGGCGTGATGAACGTCTGGACGCTGCTGATCCCGGCGGCGCTGTTCTTCTTCGGTGCCGGGATGCTCTTTCCGCTGGCCACCAGCGGCGCCATGGAGCCCTTCCCGTTCCTCGCGGGCACGGCGGGTGCGCTGGTGGGCGGCCTGCAAAATATCGGCTCCGGTGCGCTGGCATGGCTCTCCGCCATGATGCCGCAGACCGGGCAGTCTAGCCTGGGTTTACTGATGACCCTGATGGGGCTGCTGATTTTGCTGTGCTGGCTGCCGCTGGCGTCGCGCGTCCCGCATCACGAGCAGCCGGTTTAATCCCGTGATGGCCCGGCTTCTCGTCGGGCTTGTCGCACTGGGGGGCAATCATCCGCTCCAGCAGCGGTTCCGGCGCCGGTCGCCACGCCCCCTCTTCCCCGTCGTAAAACTGATAATCCGCGTTGATGGCATAGGGGATTTTCGCCTTTTGCAGCTCGCAGGCCATAAAGGTGGCAAATGCCAGCTGCGACGCCGTCGGCGTGGATTTAAACGTCTCGCCCACCGTCCAGCCCCCTACCCAACTGCTGTGGCCGGTCTTTTGCTGCCAGCGCAGCGCGGCGGCTATCCGGGCGCGAATGGCGGCTTTTTCCGCCGCTGTGCCGGAGGTCCAGGGGTATTTACCGTTGGTCTTAAGCGGCCCCCAGGGGAAGATGTGCCACTCCGCCAGCACGTAATTCTGGCTGTGGGCCGGCAGCTTCAGGCCGGGGAGATCTTCCGGCGCGGCGCGCAGGCGTGGGGCGATAAAAATCATCCGCTGCGGATCGATACCGTGGATGGCTTTAATGGCTTTTTCGTAGACGCGATTTAAGGCGGCGGGGTTGTGGTTGAGCTTATCGGCAGGCTCGTAAATCAGGTCAAATCCCAGCAGGGGGGCGCTCTGGCCGAAGTAACTCGCCACGGCAATCCACCAGTTGACCACCTCTTTTTCATTCCCGGCATCGGGCTCGCTTTTAAAAGCATCGGCCTGGTAAGTAATGATCGGGATAACGCCGTACTGCCCGCACGCCTCGACCAGCTTACGCAGGTGGATGAGCCGCGCTTCGTTGGGCTCCCCCGCCACGCGAATACGTACGTGGCTTATCCCCTTCGCGCGAAAATCACGCACCACCAGCGGGTCGAACTCGCGAATACCGCGCTCGGTATGCGCCCAGTCCACATCCATGCCGACGCCCAACTGCTGCGCATAGCGGGCCGCGGTCAGCGGCGGCTCGTCGGCCAGAGTCAGGCCTGATGTCATCAATAAGGCGGCGGCAATCAACGGTTTGAACACGGTTAACCCTGCGAAAACGCGGAAGCAATAAGCTGTATTTAGCACGCTTTTCCCGGTTTGGTGTAGAGTCTGAGTGAACTAAACCCGGGAAAATTTATGAATATGACCGACATTACCGCTCTTATTACCCGCTTTCCTCTGGTCGCGGATCTTATCGCCCTGAAGGAGACCACCTGGTTTAACCCACGCACCACCACCCTGGCCAAAGGGCTGCCCTATGTCGGGCTGGCCCTGGTCGACGTGGACGATGCCCATGCACGCCTGCAGCGCTTTGCCCCCTATTTGGCTGAAGCCTTCCCGGAAACGGCGGCCACTGGCGGCATTATCGAATCAGAGCTGGTAGAAATTCCGGCGATGCAAAAACGGCTGGAGAAGGAGTCGGGCCGCGCGCTTCCCGGCACGCTGCTGCTGAAAAAAGACAGCCACCTGCCTATCTCTGGTTCCATCAAGGCGCGCGGCGGCATTTATGAAGTGCTCACCCACGCGGAAAAACTGGCCCTCGCGGCCGGGCTACTCTCGCTGGAGGACGATTACCGCATCCTGCTGGAGCCGCGCTTTAAAGACTTTTTTAGCCAGTACAGCATTGCGGTGGGATCCACCGGCAACCTGGGGATGTCCATCGGCATCATGAGCGCCCGGATCGGTTTTAAGGTCACGGTGCATATGTCTACCGATGCCCGGGAGTGGAAAAAGGCCAAACTGCGCAGCCACGGCGTGACGGTGGTGGAGTATGAGCAGGATTACGGCGTGGCGGTGGAGCAGGGGCGCAAAGCTGCCGAAAGCGACCCGAACTGCTTCTTTATCGATGATGAAAACTCCCGCACGCTGTTTCTGGGCTACGCGGTGGCCGGCCAGCGCCTGAAGGCGCAGTTTGCCGAGCAGGGGCGCGTGGTGGACGCGGACCATCCGCTGTATGTCTATCTGCCGTGCGGCGTAGGCGGCGGCCCGGGCGGGGTGGCATTTGGCCTGAAGCTTGCCTTTGGCGACCATGTCCACTGCTTCTTTGCCGAACCCACCCACTCCCCCTGCATGCTGCTGGGGGTCTACACCGGTCTACACGATGAGATTGCGGTGCAGGATCTGGGTATCGACAACCTGACGGCCGCCGATGGCCTGGCGGTGGGCCGCGCCTCCGGCTTCGTTGGCCGCGCGATGGAGCGCCTGCTGGACGGGTTCTATACCTTAAGCGATCAAAGTATGTATGACATGCTGGGCTGGCTGGCCGAAGAGGAGAATATCCGTCTTGAGCCTTCCGCGCTGGCCGGGATGGCCGGGCCGCTGCGGGTGGTAAGTACCGAAAACATCACCCACCTGGTGTGGGCCACCGGCGGCGGCATGGTGCCGGAAGCGGAGATGGCGGCATATCTGGCAAAAGGGCGCTAGCCCTTAACTCGCTATGAAAGCGCGGAGATAAAAAGAATAAGCTGCCGCACGTGGGCGGCAGCAAACAGCAGGGCGAGGGATAGCACGGCGAGAGCGATCAACAACTTATCGCGTGCCGACCTGAAGCTGGCAAAATCCCCACGCGTCACGTCCATCACGATGCGGCTGCGGGTGTAGCGCCAGAGCATGGCCGCCGCCAGCGCCAGCACCCCCGCGGAAACCCAGAACAGCGCCCCGGCCTGCTGCCAGTTATGTTTGATTGCCAGCGCCATCAGCGCGCCGTACCCCAGCATGGTACGCAGCCAGGCCAGCGAGGTTCGCTCCGGCTGTAATCCCGGATCGCCGTGGCGCCGCGCCCTGCGGCTATCTGGCATAGAGCACCAGCCCCATCACAATCACCGCGACAGTCATCAGGATCAGGCTGACCGCCAGCAGGCTGTGGGTATAGGGTAGATCTTGTTTCAGACGCATGGCTTTTTCATTGCGCAACCAGCGCAGGTAGCCGTAAACAGCCAGCCCGCCGGAAAACAGGCACAGCAGTAACGCCAGCAGTTCCCGTACCACAGGGGTAGCAAAATCCGGTGCCAGCTGGTCTAAACCGACTCCCGCCGCCAGAAAACCGAGCGCGGTGCGTATCCACGCCAGAAAGGTGCGTTCGTTTGCCAGCGAGAAACGGTAATCCGGTGCTTCTCCGGGAAGAGAGATCTTCATTACGACTCCGTTGTATGTATCTATCTGCTGGAAAAATAGCGGCACGT
>DKMV01000016.1:0-2653 GCA_002469605.1 Leclercia sp. UBA7405 | reverse complement strand
CGTTCCGGTTTTGTCGATGCTTTAACCTATTCCCCAGAACAGCACGGCCAGCAGCTGCGGGGTGATGATGCGCAGGAACATCACCAGCGGATAGACGGTGGCGTAGGAGAGCGCCGCCGCGCCGCTGGTAGCGTGCAGGCTATTGGCGAAGGCCAGCGCCGGCGGATCGGTCATTGAGCCGGCCAGCATGCCGCACAGGGTAAGGTAGTTCATCTTCACCAGCAGACGGGCCAGCACCCCCATGGTCACCAGCGGCACGGCGGTAATTACCATGCCGTAGCCAATCCAGCTTATCCCTTCACCCTCGGTCAGGGTATGGATGAAATCACCGCCCGACTTCAGCCCCACTACCGCCAGAAAGAGCACGATGCCCAGCTCGCGCAGGGCGAGGTTGGCGCTCGGGGGCATAAACCAGTAGAGCTTACCCACGCAGCCAATACGTCCGAGGATCAGGGCCATAATCAGCGGCCCGCCGGCCAGACCGAGCTTCAGCGCCACCGGGAAGCCCGGCACATACAGCGGGATCGTCCCCAGCAGCACCCCCAGCCCGATGCCGATAAACACCGGCAGCATCTGCACCTGCTGTAGTTTTTGCTGGGCGTTGCCCACCATGTTCGCCACCGCATCGATAGAGGCCTGCCGCCCGACCAGGTTAAGGATATCGCCAAACTGCAGGCTGGCCGCCGGGCTGGCCACCAGCTCGACGCCGGCACGGTTAAGGCGCGAGATCACCACGTCGTAGCGCTCTTTTGCCTGCAGATCGCGGATTTTCTTGCCCAGTACCTTCTCATTGGTGACCACCACCCGCGCCACGCGCATATCCGTGCCGCGGGTCGAAAGCGAGGTTTCAACCTCTTTACCAATCACCAGCTGGGCGTTATGCAGATCGGCCGGCTGCCCCACCAGGTGCAGCAGATCCCCGGAGCGGATCGTGGTGCCCGGCGAGGGCACCATCAGCATCTCCTGCCGCTTTAAACGGGAGCAGACAACGTTCACGCCGTTCAGGATCGGCACATCCTGAATCGCCATATTGTCGAGATTGGGGTTTTCAACGCGAATATTGATGGTGGTGATGGACGCATGGCCGTTGGTCAGAGTCGTCTCATGCTGCTGCGCCTCCCGATCGACGTTAACGCGAAACAGCACCCGCATCAGCCACATGGTGAGCAATATGCCGCAAATGCCAAAAGGATAGGCCATGGCATAGCTCATCCCCATCTGATCGACCACGTCCGGGGCGATGCCGAGATCGCGCAGGATTTGCTGCCCGGCCCCCAGCGCGGGGGTATTGGTTACCGCGCCGGAGAAGATCCCCAGCACCACGGGAAGAGGGATGGCGAAAATCTTGTGCAGGATGGCGGTGACCAGCCCGCCCATCACCACAATGCCAAGGGCAAAGAGATTAAGCCGTAAACCGGAAACCCGCAGCGACGCGAAAAAGCCCGGCCCTACCTGGATACCAATGCTATAGACGAAGAGGATCAGGCCGAATTCCTGGATAAAGTGCAGCATCTCCCCGCTGAGCACCAGCCCAAGCTGATCGACAAAATGGCCGACAAAAATGCCGCCAAACAGCACCCCGCCGATACCAAAGCCGATCCCACGGATTTTGATATTGCCTATCCACAACCCGACCACCGCAACCAGCGCCAGAATACTGACCGTTAACGCAATATCACTCATGACGGCATCCCTGTGAATAACACTATAGTTATAGTGGATTTTCGCAGAGGTGGTGCGGGTTGTATGGGCGATGGCGCACAAAAAGCCTGGGGTAAAAGCAAAACGGCCACCCTGAGGTGACCGTTTTTAGTGTGTGCGCCCTCTCCCGATGGGTGAGGCCGCTCAAACCCGCATTAGCTGTTCAGCGCCGGGCGCTCGCTGATGGCGATGCGCTGCGGAGCGATAGCTTCCGGCACGTTGCGGGTGAGATCGATATGCAGCAGCCCGTTGCTGAAGGTTGCCCCCGTGACGTCCATATGCTCGGCGAGGGTAAAGCTCAGGCTGAAAGGTTGGATGACCAGACCCTGATGCAGCCATTTGGTTTCGGCGGCGGGTTTTTCCGGGGTGCCTTTCACCGTTAAGCGAGTGCCTTCGAGCTGGATATCGAGATCTTCCTGGCGGAAGCCAGCCACCGCAAGGCTAATGCGATAGTGGTTATCGTCGCTTTTTTCGATGTTATAGGGCGGATAGGTCTGGCCCTCGGTGGCGCTTTGCAGCGCGGTAGCCAGTTTGTCGAAACCAATCCACTGACGCAGCAGGGGGGATAAATCGTAGTTACGCATAGTAAATCTCCTTCTAAGAAGCGAGTCAGGCATTTTGTGCACAGTTGTACCTGCAGACCCTGATGGATCCGCATATGCTCCCTTTACGGCAAGCAATCAGGATGGGCCGCAGAGGCGACCCGGATAATTAGTTAATCTCGATACGGCGCGGTTTTTTCTCTTCCGGGATCACGCGTTCCAGATCGATAAACAGCAGGCCGTTGACCAGGTTGGCGCCTTTAATCTGAATGTTCTCAGCCAGCTGGAACTTACGTTCAAAGTTGCGCTCGGCGATGCCCTGATAGAGGTAGGTACGCTCTTTCTGCTCCGCCGCATGGGCGCCTTTTACCACCAGCAGATTATCCTGGGCGGTGATCTCCAGTTCGCTT
>DKMV01000219.1:12630-12927 GCA_002469605.1 Leclercia sp. UBA7405 | reverse complement strand
GCGAAGGCATAGGAGGCGCGGTCGCGCACTTTGCGATAGATATGGGTGCCACCCAGCGGTGCGGGCAGGGTTACGGCGGTAATCAGCTCGCCCGGCGCCAGCACGGTCTCCAGATGCGGGGTCTTGCCCGGTGCGCGATAAAATTCGGCGACGGGAATTTTTCGCTCCGCGCCGTCCGGATTCACGGTCTCGATGACCGCATCCAGCAGGCGCATGGCGACGGCCATATCGCTGGGATGGGTGGCGATACAGGCCTCGCTCGTGCCCACCACCGCGTGCTGACGGCTGAACCCCTCC
>DKMV01000219.1:1653-12519 GCA_002469605.1 Leclercia sp. UBA7405 | reverse complement strand
TGCTGACGGCTGAACCCCTCCAGCGCGGCGCAGCCGCTGCCGGGCAGCCGCTTGTTGCAGGGCTGATTGGTGTCATAAAAGTAGGGGCAGCGGGTGCGCTGTAACAGGTTGCCTGCCGTGGTAGCCATATTACGCAGCTGACCCGAGGCGCCCGCCAGCAGCGCCCGCGACAGCACGGCGTAATCTTTACGCACCCGGGCGTCGGCGGCCAGATCGGTATTGCGTACCAGCGCGCCGATGCGCAGGCCGCTTTCGTCGGTCGGCTCAATGCGGTCCAGCCCAAGGGCGTTAACGTCGATCAGGTGCGTCGGGGTTTCGATCTCAAGCTTCATCAGATCGAGCAGGTTGGTGCCCCCGGCAATAAATTTTGCCCCGTCCCGGCGTCGGGCGCTGGCCGCGGCTTCGGCGGGGGTGGTCACGCGTTCGTAGGTAAAGGCTCTCATGATTTCAGCTCCCCGGCCGCCTCTTCAATGGCATCCAGTATGTTGGCGTAGGCGCCGCAGCGGCAGATATTGCCGCTCATGCGTTCGCGTATCTCATCCGCGCTCATTTCGGGGTCGGAGACCAGATCGAGGGTGACGTGGCTGGGAATGCCCGCCTCAATCTCTTTTAGCATCGCCACCGAGGAGCAGATCTGCCCCGGGGTGCAGTAGCCGCACTGGTAGCCGTCGTGTTTAACAAAGGCCGCCTGCATAGGGTGCAACTCATCCGGCGTGCCAAGACCTTCAATGGTGGTGATCTCCGCATCCTGATGCATTACCGCCAGCGTCAGGCAGGCGTTCAGTCGGCGACCGTCGACGATCACCGTACAGGCGCCGCACTGGCCGTGGTCGCACCCTTTTTTGGTGCCGGTGAGGTGCAGCTCTTCGCGCAGAGCGTCCAGCAGGGTGGTGCGGGTGTCCACCTTCAGCTGGCGGCTTTCGCCGTTGACCTTTAAGGTCAGGGGCATCGTTTCGGGTGCGGGAGTGGTGGGCTGCGCCTCGTTGCCAAAGGCCATTTGCGGGGCGACCGCCGCCGTGGCTGCCGTGCCCGCGCTTACCTTCAGCAGGCTGCGACGAGAAAGGCTGAAGTCGGAATGGTTTTCACGATCGTCTTCAGGGGTATTGCCGTGGTTGCTCATACCAGGCCTCCGGTATCAATAAATAAGAAAGGGGTTTACGTGTGCTTCTTTTGTTTTGAGCATTAAGCATAGTTGCTGAGGCGGACGGGATTATTCCTAATCTGCCTCAGCGGGGGAGAGGAGAGCTGGCGGAGCGGGGGTTACTGTGCCAGAAGCGGCGTCAGGCTGGTTTGCAGCAGCCGGGTGATCTGACGGGGATCGCGCCCCATCTGGGCATGAACAATAGCGCCGTCGATAAGCATTCCAGCCATCTCAAGCGTATCCGCATCGTCAATGTCCAGCTGGTGGCCAACGGCCGCCATCATCTCGGCTTTATGGCTGCGGGTGATAGCTTTAATGTCATCCAGTAATTCACCGGCTTCCGCCGTGGCATTGATAAAGGCGCAGCCGCGAAAATCCGCATCGCTAAACCAGTCGCAAAGCGTTGCGGCCAGGGCCTGCTCGCGGCTGTCGCCGGCGGCGAGCCGGGCCGATAACGCCCCGGTAAACCATGCCATCCACAGGGCGTGCCGGTGATCCAGATAGCTGAGAATCAACTGGTTCTTGCTCGGGAAATGACGATAGAAGGTCACTTTAGTCACCCCAGAGGTAGCAATAATCTTATCTATCCCCGTTGCTTTAATACCGTCTGCATAAAATAGATCGTGCGCCGCGTGCAGTATCTTCTCTTTTGCCGAAAGGGCCGTTTTTTCGTGCGTCGCTAACATTATTTTTTCTCCGCTGCCGCATTGACAACCTTAGGTATGGGGCATAGTTTAATTCAGGTAGACAGATCTGTCTACATAACTTCAGGAGAGTACTATGCGCCCACCGTTACCCCCGTTTAATGAGCAGTCCGCCATTGAAAAAGTCCGTCTGGCCGAGGATGGCTGGAACAGCCGCGATGCGGCAAAAGTCGCCCTGGCGTATTCGGAGGATACCCGCTGGCGCAACCGGACGGAGTTTGCCGTTAACCGTGAGGAGGCGCAGGCTTTTCTGGAGCGGAAGTGGAAAAAGGAGCTCGATTATCGGCTCATTAAGGAGCTGTGGGCCTTCAGCGATAACCGCATCGCGGTGCGCTACGCCTACGAATGGCGCGACGACGCCGGAAACTGGTTCCGCTCGTACGGGAATGAGAACTGGGAGTTTGCCCCCGACGGCCTGATGCAGCGCCGCTTTGCCTGCATTAACGATATGCCCATCAAGGAGTCGGAGCGCCTGTTTCACTGGCCGCAGGGCAGGCGCCCGGACGATCATCCGGGGCTGAGCGAGCTGGGTCTGTAACAGTCCGGGTGCAGGGAGCCCTGCACCCGTTAAAGGTTATTGCGGCTCGGCCTTTTTCAGCCCTTCCAGCAGCGCCTGATGAAAGCGCTGCGGATCCTGCATCTGCGGGGCGTGGCCCATGTCGTCAAATTCCACCAGAGTGGCATGCGGAATGCGCTTCGCCGTCTCTTTGCCCAGCACCGCGTAGTTGCCTAACTGCTTGCGGATCTCCGGCGGGGCCAGATCTTTACCGATAGCGGTATTGTCTTTGGTACCGATCATCAGCAGCACCGGCATCTTCAGCTCGATAAACTCGTAGATAACCGGCTGGGTGTAGATCATGTCGTAGAGCAGGGCGGAGTTCCACGCCACGCGCTCCTTGCCGGGGCCGTTATTCAGCCCGGCCAGCATGGTGACCCAGGGCTCGTACTCCGGCTTCCACTCCCCGGCGTAGTAGGTGTTCTTCTCATACTGGCGAATGCCGTCGGCGCTGGTTTTCAGCTCCCGCTGGTACCACTGATCCACGGTGATGTGCGGCACGCCGCGCGCTTTCCAGTCCTCCAGCCCGATGGGGTTGACCATCACCAGCTGCTCCACCTGCTGCGGCCACATCAGCGCGTAGCGGGTGGCGAGCATGCCGCCGGTGGAGTGGCCAATCACCGTGACTTTATCCACACCCAGCTGCTTGAGCAGCGCATGGGTGTTATCCGCCAGCTGCTGGAAGCTGTACTGATACCGCTCCGGTTTGGTGGATTTACAAAAACCAATCTGGTCCGGGGCGATCACCCGGTAGCCGCTGGCGCTCAGCGCTTTGATGGTGGCATCCCAGGTGCCGGCGCAGAAGTTCTTCCCGTGCATCAGCACCACCGTGCGCCCGTTGGCCTTTTCGGGCTTCACGTCGAGGTAGGCCATATCCAGTTTCTGCTGCTGGGAGGTAAAGCTGAAGTGCTGAACCGGCCAGGCATAGTCAAAGCCTTCCAGCTTTTCGCCGTAAGAGGGGGTATCTGCCGCCAGCGCCGGGGCGGAGAAGGCCGCCAGCAGCGCCAGGCAGGCCAGGGGTTTTAAGGTCATGCAAGCTCTCCCAAAATAAAAAAGGCAAAAGGGTTAAGTACAGCAATTACACACTGTAGAGCATCGGGCGAGGCGGGGGTGTAAAGCGCGGTAAAGGTCGCAGATAGACAGATAAGTGTGACAATCATCACCTTTCTGCCAGGCTTAATGCTGAACTTATTTCAGGGGCAGACAATACGGGAGAAAAAATGATCCGCGGAATTGAACATATTGGCATTACGGTTTCCGATCTGGCTCAGGCAGAGCAATTTTTTATCAATGCCCTTGGCGCCTCGGTGCTCTACCGGCTGGTGCCACCGGAGGATAAAAGCCAGTCTATTGACGGCAAGGAGATGCGCTACCTGAACGGCTTCCCGGCGCAGATGAAATTAACCGCCCTGTCGATGCTGCGTCTGGCCAACGGCGCGAACGTTGAACTCTTCCAGACCGAGCCCGCCGTACGCGACGTCGCCGCCACGCCAGGCCAGCCGGGGCTGACCCACTTTTCCGTCTATGTTGACGATATCCATGCCGCGGGCGAGAAGATGCAAGCTGAAGGCGCAAAGATGTTCGAAGGGCCGTCGGACTGCTTCCGCCAGGAAGAGGGCAGCGGCAACCAGACCTGGTTTGGCATGACCCCCTTCGGCGTGCTGATTGAGCTTATCAGCCTGCCTTCCGGTATCCGCTATGATGCGGGCGCAGACGATACGCGCTGGCTCCCTGCCTCTTAACCAGGCATTGCCGGTTAAGATCAGGCCACTTCCCGGGCGCTGTCTTCACTATCGGCACTGACGCGCACGCCGTGCTCGTCAAAGATCATGCAGTGACGATCCTCAAAGGCGAGGTCGATTTTCTGCCACGGCGCAAACTTTACGTCTCCCGGCAGTAAAATCTTCACGTTATCGTGGCCGTAGCACTGGCCGAAGAGGTAGGTGTTGTTGCCGAGGCGCTCTACCACTTCGCAGTTAAAGGCTATGCGCGTACCCTGGCGGAGGTCGGTCGTCAGGTGCTCCGGGCGTATGCCCAGCGTGACGGTGCTGCCCGCCGTCAGGGGCGTGGTCTGCACCGCGAGGGTTAAGCTGTGCTGCTGCGACAGGCTGACTGTTATCGCCTCCGGCTGCCAGGCGGTAACGGTGGCGGGCAGGAAGTTCATTTTTGGCGAGCCGATAAATCCGGCAACGAATTTGTTCACCGGCTTGTAGTACAGCTCCATCGGCGCGCCCATCTGCTCGACCTTGCCGTAGTTCATCACCACAATTTTATCCGCCAGGGTCATGGCCTCTATCTGATCGTGGGTGACATAAACCATGGTGGTTTTCAACTCCTGATGCAGGCGCGCCAGGTGCAGGCGCATCTCCACACGCAGTTCCGCGTCCAGGTTAGAGAGCGGTTCGTCAAACATAAATACCCGCGGGTTGCGCACGATGGCGCGGCCAATAGCCACGCGCTGGCGCTGGCCGCCGGAGAGCTGCTTCGGTTTGCGGTCCAGCAGGTGCGAAAGCTGGAGGGTTTTCGCCACCATCTCCACCTGATGGCGGATCTGATCCTTCGGCACCTTGTTCACCTTCAGTCCGTAACCCATGTTCTCGGCCACCGTCATATGGGGATAGAGAGCATAGGACTGAAACACCATCGCCACGCCGCGGTGGGAAGGCGCCACGTCGTTCATCACCTCGTTGCCGATCAGCACCTCGCCGCCGCTTACTGCTTCCAGGCCAGCAATCATGCGCAGCAGGGTTGATTTCCCGCAGCCGGAAGGGCCAACGAAGACGGCAAACTCGCCGTCGTTAATTTCCAGATTCACATCCTGTAGCGTGACGGTGTCGCCAAAGCGCTTGGTGACATTCTTCAATTGTATATTCGACATCAACGTTCCCCGGTAAGCCGTCGTTTTTTACCTTTTGTGTATTACGTATAACAACACAGATGGATAATGTCCGGCGGCGCAATTTGTCTGTCCTGACTATAACTTCCCCGTTTTACACACCCTATACAGATATTTCATTAATGTTACGAGGATCACACAACTTACAGTTTTTTGTAGAGTTATCATGATGCCAGGGGTAGCGTATAACAAACCAAAGGAGTTAGTCGTTCTCTTCCACAAGCCAGTTTTCACAAGGTGTAGCGTGGTGGAGGTGTCCGGCTTAACTCAATAACAACCATAAAATTGTTATACCTTCACATGAGGTTGATAATGAAAAAGAACATTCTCGCTGCTCTGATCCTCTCTGCGCTGGCCACCGTTCAGGTGCAGGCCGCGCAACAGCTCAACGTCTGGGAAGACATCAAGAAATCATCCGGTATTAAGGACGCGGTAAGCGACTTCGAGAAGCAGTTTGACGTTAAGGTCAACGTGCAGGAGATGCCCTACGCCCAGCAGCTGGAAAAACTGCGTCTGGATGGCCCGGCAGGGATCGGCCCCGATGTGCTGGTTATCCCTAATGATCAGCTGGGCGGCGCCGTGGTGCAAGGCCTGCTGACCCCCCTGAATATGGCGGCTGGCGCGACCGACCAATACACGCCTGCCTCCATTAACGCCTTCAAAATGGACAACGCCCTCTACGGCGTACCTAAAGCGGTTGAGACCCTGGTCCTCATCTACAACAAGGATCTGATCGACAAGCCGCTGAACAGCCTGCAGGAGTGGTACGACTTTTCTAAACAGCAGCGCGCGAAAGACCAGTACGGCCTGCTGGCGAAGTTCGACCAGATTTACTACAGCTGGGGCGCCATCGAACCGATGGGCGGCTACATCTTCGGTAAAAATGATAAGGGCGGCTACAACCCTCAGGACGTGGGGCTGAACAAGCCGGGCGCGGTGGAGGCGGTCACCTTCCTGAAAAAATTCTACGCCGATAAGGTCTTCCCGGCGGGGATCGTTGGCGATAACGGCCTCAACGCCATCGACTCCCTGTTTACCGAGAAGAAAGCCGCAGCGGTGATCAACGGCCCGTGGGCCTTCCAGCCCTACGAAGCGGCGGGCATTAACTATGGCGTGGCGCCGCTGCCGACCCTGCCGGACGGCAAACCCATGAGCTCCTTCCTCGGCGTGAAGGGCTACGTGGTGTCGACCTGGAGTAAAGACAAAGCCCTGGCGCAGAAATTTATCGAGTTCATCAATCAGCCGCAGTATGTGAAAACCCGCTATGTCGCTACCCGCGAAATCCCGCCGCTGACGGCGATGATTGACGATCCGGTTATCAAGAACGACGAGAAAGCCAGCGCCGTAGCGGTGCAGGCGGCGCGCGCTTCTGCCATGCCGGGCATCCCGGAGATGGGTGAGGTCTGGGGCCCGGCCAACGCTGCGCTCGAACTGAGCCTTACCGGTAAACAGGATCCGAAGGCGGCGCTGGACGGCGCAGAAAAGCAGGTGCAGATGCAGATCGAAGCCATGCAGGCCAGCAACCAGTAATCGTCTGAGGTAACAGAACGGGAGCGCCCGCTCCCGTTTTTTGAAAGGAGTTGTCCGTGAGTATCATCCCAGAAAATTATGCCGGCGCGCGGCCGGCGGGGCGCCATGCCTGGCGCGGCCTGCTGCTGGCGCTTATACCGGGTTTTGGCCAGTTTTATCATCGCCAGTGGTTAAAGGGCGTTATCTTCCTCGTGCTGCTTGCCAGCTTTGTGGGCGTTTTTGCCGACTTTCTGCGTGAAGGGCTATGGGGGCTGGTAACCCTGGGCGAGGAGGTGCCGCGCGACAACTCCATCTTCCTGCTGGCGGAGGGGATCATCAGCGTACTGATCGTCGCCTTTGGCGTGACGGTCTACGCGATCTCTCTGCGCGATGCCTGGGTAATCGGGCGCAAACGCGACGAAGGGCAGCAGCTTAGCGGCGTGCGCAAGCAGTACCAGATGCTGCTGAGCGAGGGCTTTCCCTACCTGATGATCACCCCAGGCTTTATTCTGCTGGTGTTTGTGGTGGTCTTCCCGATCCTGTTTGGCTTCGCCATCGCCTTTACCAACTACAACCTCTACCACACGCCGCCGGCAAAGCTGGTGGACTGGGTTGGTTTTAAAAACTTTATTAACATTTTTACCCTCTCTATCTGGCGCTCCACCTTTCTTGACGTGCTCCAGTGGACGGTGGTCTGGACGCTGCTTGCCACCACGCTGCAGTGCTCCGTCGGCGTGCTGCTGGCGATTCTGGTTAACCAGAAAGATCTGCGCTTTAAGCCGCTGATCCGCACCATCTTTATACTGCCGTGGGCGGTGCCGGGCTTTGTCACCATCCTGGTATTCGCCGGGATGTTTAACGACTCCTTCGGGGTAATTAATAACGCGATTCTGGCCTTTTTTGGCATTGCGCCAAAAGCCTGGATGACCGATCCGTTCTGGACGAAAACCGCGCTGATCATGATGCAGACCTGGCTCGGCTTCCCGTTCGTGTTTGCCATGACCACCGGCGTGCTGCAGGCGATTCCGGACGATCTCTATGAGGCGGCGACCATGGACGGCGCCAGCAGCCTGACTAAGCTGCGCACCATCACCCTGCCGCTGGTGCTGTACGCCATTGCCCCGATCCTGATAACGCAATACACCTTTAACTTCAATAACTTCAACATTATCTACCTGTTCAATAACGGCGGGCCGGCGGTGGTGGGATCTAATGCCGGGGGGACCGATATCCTGGTGTCGTGGATCTATAAGCTCACCATGTCATCGTCGCAGTATGCGATTGCGGCGACCATCACCATCCTGCTGTCGATCTTTGTCGTCGGCCTGGCGCTGTGGCAGTTCCGTGCCACCAAATCCTTTAAAAACGACGACATGGCGTAGGAGAGAACAATGGCTCAGTCACAAAGTATCAAACGTGAGAAGTGGATCCGCCTGTCGCTCTCCTGGCTGGTGATCCTGCTGGTCTCCACCATCATTATCTACCCGCTGGTCTGGACGGTGGGGGCGTCGCTGAATGCCGGCAACAGCCTGCTCAGTTCGTCGATCATCCCGGAAAACCTGTCGTTCCAGCACTATGCCGACCTGTTCAACGGCCAGGTGAACTATATGACCTGGTACTGGAACTCGATGAAGATCAGCTTTATGACCATGGTGCTGACGCTCATCAGCGTGAGCTTTACCGCCTACGCCTTTTCGCGCTTTCGCTTTAAGGGGCGCCAGAACGGCCTGATGCTGTTCCTGCTGTTACAGATGATCCCGCAGTTCTCCGCGCTGATTGCCATCTTCGTGCTGTCGCAGCTGCTGGGGCTGATCAACAGTCATCTGGCGCTGGTGCTGATTTACGTCGGCGGGATGATCCCGATNNTGATGAACACTTATCTGATGAAGGGCTATTTAGACGCCATTCCAAAGGATCTGGATGAGTCCGCCCGCATGGACGGTGCCAGCAATTTTCGCATCTTTATCGAGATCATCATGCCGCTCTCTAAGCCGATAGTGGCGGTAGTGGCGCTCTTCTCCTTTACCGGGCCGCTGGGGGATTTCATCCTCTCCAGCACCATTTTGCGCACCCCGGACAAATACACGCTGCCTATCGGGCTTTATAACCTGGTGGCGCAAAAAATGGGTGCCAGTTACACCACCTATGCGGCGGGGGCAGTGCTGATTGCCGTGCCGGTGGCGATCCTCTATCTGGCGTTACAAAAATACTTCGTCTCCGGCCTGACCTCCGGCAGCACCAAAGGATAACTCCCATGAAAAAACTACGGCCCGCGCTGCTGGCGCTCTGCCTCGCCTGCGGATTTTCCGCCAGCGCCGACACGCTCAAAACCCGTCCCTTTACCGCCATGCCGGCGGACTTTATCAAGGGGGCGGATATCTCCACGCTGCTGGAGGCCGAGCAGCACGGCGCGAAATTCTATAACCAGAACGGCCAGCAGCAGGATGCGGTTGCCATCCTGAAGGCCAACGGCGTGAACTACGTGCGTCTGCGCCTGTGGGTGGATCCGCAGGATGTCGGGGGTAACACCTACGGCGGCGGGAGTAACAATCTGGAGAATACCCTTGCGCTGGCGAAGCGGGTGAAAGCCCAGGGGCTTAAACTGCTGCTCGATTTCCACTACAGCGACTTCTGGACCGATCCCGGCAAGCAGTACAAGCCCAAAGCCTGGGAGAAGCTGGATTATCCGCAGCTGAAAGCAACTATCCACGACTACACCCGCGATACCATCGCCCGCTTTAAGCAGGAGGGCGTGCTGCCGGACATGGTGCAGATCGGCAACGAAATTAACGGCGGCATACTCTGGCCGGAGGGTAAAAGCTGGGGGCAGAACGGCGGCGAGTTTGACCGGCTGGCCGGGCTGCTGAATGCCGCCATCGACGGCCTGAAGGAGAACCTCACCGGCGGCGAGCAGGTCAAGATTATGCTGCACCTGGCGGAGGGGACCAAAAACGACACCTTCCGCTGGTGGTTTGACGAAATAACCAAACGCAACGTGCCCTTCGATATCATCGGCCTGTCGATGTACACCTACTGGAATGGCCCCATTAGCGCGCTGAAGGCCAACATGGACGACATCAGCAAGCGCTACAACAAAGACGTTATCGTGGTCGAGGCGGCCTACGGTTATACCCTTGAGAACTGCGACAACGCGGAAAACAGCTTCCAGGCCAAAGAGGAGAAAGACGGCGGCTATCCCGGCACGGTGCAGGGGCAGTACGACTATATCCACGACCTGATGCAGTCTGTTATTGATGTGCCCGATAACCGGGGCAAAGGGATCTTTTACTGGGAGCCCACCTGGATTGCGGTACCGGGCACCAGCTGGGCCAGCAAAAGCGGCATGAAATATATCTTTGACGAGTGGAAAGAAGGAAATGCCCGTGAGAATCAGGCTCTGTTTGATTGTCAGGGAAAAGTACTCCCCTCAATAACGGTTTTTAAATAATACCCTCTGATTTCAGGAAGCTGTAAAAATGAATAAATTTTCGCCTTTATTTCCTAAGGTCGCATCGTTATTACATGGCGCCGACTATAACCCGGAGCAGTGGGAAAATTATCCCGGTATTATCGAAAAAGATATTGCCATGATGCAGCAGGCAAATTGCAATGTGATGTCGGTGGGCATATTTAGCTGGGCGAAGCTGGAGCCGCGTGAAGGGGAATATGATTTTGCCTGGCTGGATAATATTATCGAGAAACTCTTTGCGGCGGGCATTCATATATTTCTCGCCACGCCGAGCGGCGCACGCCCGGCGTGGATGTCGCAAAAATACCCGGAAGTGCTGCGCGTGGGGCGTAACCGCGTGCCGGCCCTGCACGGTGGTCGCCACAACCACTGCATGACCTCGCCGATCTACCGGGAAAAGACGCTGAAAATTAACCGCCTGCTGGCGGAGCGCTACTCGCACCATCCGGCGGTGCTGGGCTGGCATATCTCCAACGAGTACGGCGGCGAGTGCCACTGCGATCTCTGCCAGGAGAAGTTCCGCGACTGGCTGAAGGCCCGCTATCAGACGCTGGACAGGCTGAATCACGCCTGGTGGAGCACCTTCTGGAG
>DKMV01000219.1:977-1429 GCA_002469605.1 Leclercia sp. UBA7405 | reverse complement strand
TGGAGCACCTTCTGGAGCCACACCTATACCGACTGGTCGCAAATTGAGTCTCCGGCGCCGCAGGGCGAAGTCTCTATTCACGGCCTGAACCTCGACTGGCGCCGGTTTAACACCGCCCAGGTGAGCGACTTCTGCCGCCATGAAGGGGCGCCGCTGAAGGTGGCGAATGCCGACCTGCCGGTGACCACCAACTTTATGGAGTACTTCTACGACTACGACTACTGGCAGCTGGCTAAGGAGATCGACTTTATCTCCTGGGACAGCTACCCCATGTGGCACCGTGAGAAAGACGAAACCACGCTCGCCTGCTACACCGCCATGTATCACGACATGATGCGCAGCCTGAAGGGGGGACAACCCTTTGTGCTGATGGAGTCCACGCCGAGCACCACCAACTGGCAGCCGACCAGCAAGCTGAAGAAGCCGGGGATGCATATTCTCTCCTCCCTGCA
>DKMV01000219.1:0-820 GCA_002469605.1 Leclercia sp. UBA7405 | reverse complement strand
TTCTCTCCTCCCTGCAGGCGGTGGCCCACGGAGCGGATTCGGTGCAGTACTTCCAGTGGCGCAAAAGCCGCGGCTCGGTTGAGAAGTTCCACGGGGCGGTGATCGACCACGTCGGCCACCTGGATACCCGGGTCGGGCGCGAAGTGAGCAAGCTGGGCAGCATGCTGGCACGCCTGTCGGACGTGGCGGGCTGCCGCACCGAGGCGCGCGTCGCCATCATTTTCGACCAGCAGAGCCGTTGGGCGATGGACGATGCCGAGGGCCCGCGCAACATGGGCCTGGAGTACGAAAAAACCGTAAACGAGCACTACCGCCCGTTCTGGGAGAAGGGGATCGCGGTAGACGTGATAGATGCCGACCAGGATCTCAGCCGCTACGCGCTGGTCATCGCCCCGATGCTGTATATGGTGCGCAAGGGCTTTGCCGAACGCGCCGAAGCCTTTGTGGAAAACGGCGGCCACCTGGTCACCACTTACTGGACCGGCATCGTCGATGAAACCGACCTCTGCTTCACGGACGGCTTCCCCGGCCCGCTGCGCAAGCTGCTGGGCATCTGGGCAGAAGAGATCGACTGCCTGGACGAGGGGGAGCGCAACCTGGTGCAGGGGCTGGCGGGCAACGCCTCTGGCCTGGCGGGGCCATATCAGGCGCGCCATCTCTGCGAGCTGATCCACGCCGAAGCGGCCCAGACGCTGGCCACCTACCGGGACGACTTCTACGCCGGGCGTCCGGCGGTAACGGTGAACCGCATCGGAAAAGGCAAGGCCTGGCACGTGGCCTCGCGCAACGATCTGCCGTTCCAGCGCGAGGCCACGTGCCA
>DKMV01000232.1:443-2995 GCA_002469605.1 Leclercia sp. UBA7405 | reverse complement strand
TGAACGCAATCGATTACGTATATGATGGATCTGTGAAACAACACATATTTTTGTGAGCAAGGATTCCTATAATAGGCTCGCAGAAACACGAAATATTTAGAAACGCAATTCGCGCCTTTTTCACTCCCGTAAGGGATTTCAAATCAGTGGCATTAATATGAAAAAAACATTACTGGCAGCCGGTGCAGCGCTGGCGCTCTCCGCCTCTTTCACTGTTAACGCAGCGGAAAACGATAAACCTGAATATCTTTCCGACTGGTGGCACCAGAGCGTAAACGTGGTGGGCAGCTACCACACCCGCTTCGGACCGCAGATCCGTAACGATACCTACCTCGAATACGAAGCCTTTGCCAAAAAGGACTGGTTTGATTTCTATGGCTACCTGGATGCGCCGGTATTCTTCGGCGGTAACACCGACGCGAAAGGTATCTGGAACCACGGCTCGCCGCTGTTTATGGAGATTGAACCGCGCTTCTCCATCGACAAGCTGACAGGCACCGACCTGAGCTTCGGGCCGTTCAAAGAGTGGTACTTCGCCAACAACTATATCTATGACATGGGCCGCAACCAGGCTAACCGTCAGAGCACCTGGTATATGGGTCTGGGTACCGATATCGAGACCGGCCTGCCGATGAGCCTCTCCCTGAACGTCTACGCCAAGTACCAGTGGCAGAACTACGGTGCAGAGAACGAAAACGACTGGGATGGCTACCGCTTCAAGGTGAAATACTTCGTGCCAATCACCCAGCTGTGGGGCGGCAACCTGAGCTATATCGGCTTCACCAACTTTGACTGGGGTTCCGACCTGGGTGATAAGAGTGCTTACGCTGATAACGGTATTAAACAGCGTACCAATGATTCTATCGCCTCCAGCCACATCCTGGCGCTGAACTACGATCACTGGCACTACTCGGTGGTTGCGCGTTACTGGCACAACGGTGGTCAGTGGAACGACGACGCAGATCTGAGCTGGATGAAAGAAAACGTTCGCTCTACCGGCTGGGGTGGTTACCTGGTCGTCGGTTACAACTTCTAACCACGCTAAAAAAAGCACCGGCCGGGCTCCCCGTCGGTGCTTTTTTATTAAGCCCTTGTATGGCCTGCTGGCTTTCCCGCCCTACTTCTTCTTATTCAACATCGACTTCAGATCGGCGAAGGGATTGTAAGTCGCCTCGCCAATATCTTTCTGCGCATCCTCACCCGCGACAACCGTAGTGCCGTACTGATCGGCTTCGGTATATTTTGAGTGTTCATGATCGTGGCAGTAGAGGCAAAGCAGCTCCCAGTTGCTGCCATCTTCCGGGTTATTGGTGTGGTCGTGGTCAATATGATGCACGGTAAGCTCGCGCAGGTTCGAATAGACAAACTCACGGGAGCAGCGGCCACAAACCCAGGGAAAAAGCTTTAACGCCTTCTCACGATAGCCGCTTTCCAGCCGGGTATAGTTCTTAGGGATAATCGCCATAACAATAAAACCTGAGTTAATTAAGAGTCGAAAGCCAGCAGGCCACAGGATATTCGCTTTGTGCAAAGAAATCATCCGGCATAAAAAAACCGCAGCGCGAAGGCTGCGGTTTTTAGGCTCACGCCGGTTACGGCAGGATGGACGGCTGATCCGCCCCTTCCTTCTCAACCTTCTGCTGGAGCAGATGCTCGCGCTTCATGCCCAGCTTCAGCGCCAGTGCAGAAGCCACGTAGATTGAAGAGGCCGTACCGATGGAGACACCGATCAGCATGGTCAGCGAGAAGCCTTCCAGAATCGGGCCGCCGAAGAGATACAGCATCAGGATCACCATTAAGGTGGTACCGGAGGTGATCAAGGTACGGTGCAGCGTCTGGGTCAGTGAAACGTTAAAGATTTCGTACGGCGTGCCGCGACGGATCTTACGGAAGTTTTCACGGATACGGTCAGATACCACGATACTGTCGTTCAGTGAGTAACCGATAACGGACATCAGGGACGCCACGATAGTCAGATCAATCTCAATGTGGAACAGCGACAGTACGCCCATGGTGATTACCACGTCGTGCGCCAGGGCGATAACCACCCCGGCCGCCAGGCGCCACTCGAAGCGGAAGCCAACGTACACCAGGATAGAGATCAGCGCCACCAGCAGCGCCATGGCGCCCGTCTGAGCCAGATCGGCCCCCACGCTTGGGCCGACGAACTCAATACGTTTAACCGTAGCGTTCTGGCTGGTTGTTTCGTTAATAACGTTAACAACCTTGCTGCCCAGCTCCTGGCTGCCGTTGACATCGTGTACCGGCGGCATACGCACCATGATGTCGCGGCTGCTGCCGAAGTTCTGCAGCAGCGGCTCTTCAAAGCCCGCCTTCTGCAGCGACTCGCGCATCTGGTCCATATCGACCGGTTTTTCCAGGTTAATCTCAATCACCGTACCGCCGGTGAAATCGAGCCCCCAGTTAAAGCCCTTCACGCCCATGATGGCGATGGAGACAATCAGCAGAAAACCTGAAATGCCGAAGGCCCAGTAGTCCCAGCGCATAAAGTCCCAGACTTTACGGCCGTAGTTCAATTGTTCAACAGTATA
>DKMV01000232.1:0-349 GCA_002469605.1 Leclercia sp. UBA7405 | reverse complement strand
CACTCCTCAGATAGACAGCTTTTTAACGCGCTTGCCGCCGTACAGCAGGTTCACGATGGCACGGGTGCCGACAATAGCGGTAAACATTGACGTTGCCACACCGATACCGGTGGTGATAGCAAAGCCCTTGATCGCGCCGGTACCCACTGCATACAGGATAAGAACCTTAATCAGTGTTGTTACGTTCGCATCGAAGATGGAGCTGAAAGCGCCTTTGTAACCTTCGTCAATCGCCTGTTGGATAGAGCGACCGTTGCTTAGCTCTTCTTTGATACGTTCATTTATCAGTACGTTGGCGTCAACCGCCACCGCAAGGGTTAGAACGATACCCGCAATGCCCGGCATGGTC
>DKMV01000165.1 GCA_002469605.1 Leclercia sp. UBA7405 | reverse complement strand
CAGCATGGAGATGATGGCCGTCGATCCGCTGCGTCGGGTGATTTCGCCACGCTTTTGGGCGGGGGTCATCTCGCTGCCGCTGCTGACCATTCTGTTTGTGGCCGTCGGGGTCTGGGGCGGTTCACTGGTAGGGGTTTCCTGGAAAGGTATCGACGCCGGGTTCTTCTGGTCTGCTATGCAGGGCGCGGTAGACTGGCGTCTGGATCTGGTGAACTGCCTGCTTAAGAGCCTGGTATTCGCCATCACCGTAACCTGGATTGCGCTGTTTAATGGCTACGATGCCATCCCGACCTCTGCTGGCATCAGCCGGGCAACAACACGTACCGTTGTTCATTCGTCGCTGGCCGTACTTGGTCTGGATTTTGTGCTTACCGCACTGATGTTTGGGAATTGAGTTCATGCAATCGAAAAAAAATGAAATTTGGGTAGGCATATTCGTACTGCTGGCGCTGCTGGCAGCGCTGTTCTTATGCCTGAAGGTGGCGGATGTCACCACCATTCGTACGGAACCGACCTACCGCCTCTATGCCACCTTTGACAATATCGGCGGCCTGAAGGTACGTTCGCCGGTGCGCATTGGCGGCGTAGTGGTGGGGCGCGTGGCGGATATCTCTCTTGATGAGAAAACCTATCTGCCGCGTGTTGCTCTGGATATCGAAGAACGTTACAACCACATCCCGGATACCAGCTCACTCTCTATCCGTACCTCCGGCCTGCTCGGTGAGCAATATCTGGCGATGAACATTGGTTTTGAGGACCCTGAACTGGGAACGACTATCCTTAAGGATGGCGGTGTGATTCAGGATACGAAATCGGCCATGGTGCTCGAAGATATGATTGGTCAGTTCCTTTACAACAGCAACAGTAAAGGCGGTGACGAAAACAAATCTGCTGATGCACCCGCGGGATCCGACATCACGCCACCTGCTGGCACGACGAATTCATCTCAGGAGAAGTAATTCATGATTAAACGACTGTTAATGGTTGCCATGCTGATAATCGCCCCCCTCACAGCAGCGCATGCGGCCGATCAGACCAACCCCTATCAACTGATGAATGAGGCGGCTAAGAAAACCTTCGATCGTCTTAAAAATGAACAGCCTCAGATCCGGTCTAACCCGGACTATCTGCGTGACGTGGTCGATCAGGAGCTGCTGCCTTATGTGCAGATCAAGTACGCTGGCGCGCTGGTGCTGGGCCGTTATTACAAAGAGGCGACTCCGGCACAGCGTGAAGCTTATTTCGCCGCGTTTCGTGAGTACCTGAAGCAGGCTTATGGTCAGGCGCTGGCAATGTACCACGGTCAGACTTATCAGATTGCGCCTGAACAGCCGCTGGGCGATGCCACTATCGTGCCTATCCGCGTCACCATCGTCGATCCGAACGGCCGTCCGCCGGTACGCCTTGATTTCCAGTGGCGTAAAAACAGCCAGACCGGTAACTGGCAGGCCTATGACATGATTGCCGAAGGCGTCAGCATGATCACCACTAAACAGAACGAGTGGAGCGATCTGCTGCGTACTAAAGGCATCGATGGCCTGACTGCCCAGTTGCAATCTATTGCCCGTCAGAAAATTACTCTGGATCAGCAAAAATAATGGAACAGCCGCTCAGCTGGAGCCGCGAGGGCGAAACGCTGTTACTGTCGGGTGAGTTGGATCAGGATTTTCTGAATCCTTTATGGGACGCCCGAGACCAGGCGATGCGGGGCGTTTCGCGCATCGATTTGCAAGGGATCTCGCGCGTCGACACCGCCGGGATCGCCCTGCTGGTTCACCTCATTGCCGAGGGCAGACAGCAGGGGCAGGAGGTGACGCTCTCCGGTGCCAGCGACAATGTATGGACGCTGGCACAGCTCTATAATCTGCCGCAAGACGTATTGCCTCGCTAATTTTTTCAGTACGTTACTATCAAAAGCCCTGACTGTTTCATCGTCGGGGCTTTTTGCTTGTTTAAGACGGCGCCACTTTGCTCTAAGATGTTGGGCTTGTTTTCGCAACCAGATGATATAGACCCCATGGAAAATAATGAAATCCAGACTGTGCTGATGAACGCACTCTCCCTTCAGGAAGCCCACGTCTCGGGCGATGGCAGTCACTTCCAGGTTATTGCTGTGGGTGAGATCTTTGACGGCATGAGCCGCGTGAAGAAACAGCAGGCTGTCTACGCGCCGCTGATGGAATATATCGCGGATAATCGTATCCATGCCCTGTCGATCAAAGCATACACTCCACAGGAGTGGGCTCGCGATCGCAAACTAAACGGTTTTTGAGCTGAGGGTGATTCGCCCGCAGCACGGTTGAATTCAGACAGAGAGTAAACAATGGACAAATTTCGTGTACAGGGGCCGACGCGTCTCCAGGGCGAAGTCACAATTTCCGGCGCCAAAAATGCCGCGCTGCCGATCCTTTTCGCCGCACTGCTTGCGGAAGAGCCGGTAGAGATTCAGAACGTTCCAAAACTGAAAGATATCGACACCACCATGAAGCTGCTTGGCCAGCTCGGTACCAAGGTGGAGCGCAATGGTTCCGTCTGGATCGACGCCAGCAATGTGAATAACTTCTCTGCTCCTTACGACCTGGTGAAGACCATGCGTGCCTCTATCTGGGCGCTGGGCCCGCTGGTGGCGCGTTTTGGCCAGGGTCAGGTTTCTCTGCCGGGTGGTTGTGCCATTGGCGCTCGTCCGGTCGAGCTGCACATCTATGGCCTGGAAAAGCTGGGTGCTGAGATCAAGCTGGAAGAGGGCTACGTTAAAGCCTCTGTGAATGGCCGCCTGAAGGGCGCGCACATTGTCATGGACAAAGTAAGCGTGGGCGCCACCGTTACTATTATGTCGGCCGCGACCCTGGCAAAAGGCACCACCGTTATCGAAAACGCCGCTCGTGAACCTGAGATCGTGGATACTGCGAACTTCCTGGTTGCGCTTGGGGCGAAAATTACCGGGCAGGGTACTGACCGCATCACCATCGAAGGCGTTGAGCGTCTGGGTGGCGGCGTGTATCGCGTTCTGCCGGACCGTATCGAAACCGGTACCTTCCTGGTTGCCGCTGCCATCTCCGGCGGGAAGATCACCTGTCGCAACGCGCAGCCAGATACGCTGGACGCGGTGCTGGCAAAACTGCGTGACGCTGGGGCAGATATCGAGACGGGCGAAGACTGGATCAGCCTGGACATGCACGGCAACCGCCCGAAAGCGGTAAACGTGCGTACCGCTCCGCATCCGGCGTTCCCGACGGATATGCAGGCGCAGTTCACGCTGCTGAACCTGGTCGCCGAAGGCACCGGTTTCATTACGGAAACCATCTTCGAAAACCGTTTTATGCACGTACCGGAACTGATCCGTATGGGCGCGCATGCGGAAATCGAAAGCAATACGGTTATCTGTCACGGCGTTGAAAAACTGTCTGGCGCGCAGGTAATGGCAACCGATCTGCGTGCCTCTGCGAGCCTGGTGCTGGCGGGTTGTATTGCGGAAGGAACAACGGTGGTGGATCGTATTTATCACATCGACCGCGGCTATGAGCGTATCGAAGATAAACTGCGCGCGCTGGGTGCAAATATCGAGCGCGTAAAAGGCGAGTAAGGGTTCAGGCAGCCCCCTGCCAGCAGGCCGGGGGGTTGCTATTGCCTTTAACTGAGCGTCACTCCTGGCGCTCTTTTTTTTGTCTTTTCTGACGCATCATTCGTGTTCTGTCGACAAATTCGTGCGTAATGGGATCGTGATAACGCGATGGCCATATTACCCAGGGATCGGTACCCAGCGCGGAAGCGATGATCAGCTCTCCCTTCGGCCATGGACGCGTCAGGGCGTTCGCCAGAGTGGATGAACTTAACCCATTACGGCGTGATTCCGCAGCCAGTGACGTTCCTTTTTTACGCAGCGCGGCAATGATATCGGCCGGATGCCAGTCGATAAACTTCTTATCCATTTTGCTGTCCCTCTGTTCAGGTGCGTTCACGTCATTTCATGTTAAATGACGGTGTTACTATACCTTCTTCGAACAGGGGTTCTAAAAAGTTCGCGGTGGGTGAGGCGACATTCAGAATATAACAATCCTTTGTTCATGCCGCCTGTAAGCGAAAGCTTTAACAACGTTATGGATTAAACTGGAGCTTATAAGAACTCACCTTTTCCGAAATAACGCTGGCTTATGCTCCTCAGCGATCGCGCTGAACAGCAATATGTGCCAGGCCGATTAAGGCTTCACGCCATGGGCTATCTGGTAATACCTGCAGAGCCGCGATGGCTTTATCTGCCTCTTCTTCAGCGCGTTGACGCGTCCATTCCAGGGAGCCGCAGGCGGCCATTGTTTCCAGCACGGGCTCCAGAAGGTGCCGCCCATTTCCCTGTTCGATGGCATCCCGGATAAGTTTGGCCTGCTCGGGGGTGCCGTTATGCATCGCATGCAGCAGCGGAAGCGTAGGCTTGCCTTCGTTCAGATCATCGCCCACGTTTTTACCCAGGGTTTCACCATCGGCACTGTAGTCGAGCAGATCGTCAATCAGCTGGAAGGCGGTGCCCAGATAACGGCCGTAATCCTGCAATCCGCGCTCCTGCGCTTCAGAACAGCCGCCGAGGATCCCGGAGCACTGCGCCGCCGCTTCAAACAGGCGCGCGGTTTTGCTGTAGATCACCCGCATGTAGTTCTCTTCGGTGATATCCGGATCGTTAACGTTCATCAGCTGCAGCACTTCGCCTTCAGCAATAACGTTCACGGCTTTGGACATCACTTCGAGGATCTTTAGCGATCCGAGGCTGGTCATCATCTGGAATGCGCGGGTATAGATAAAGTCCCCCACCAGCACGCTGGCGGCATTGCCAAACGCGGCGTTAGCGGTGGCTTTACCACGGCGCATATCCGATTCATCCACCACGTCATCGTGCAGCAAGGTCGCGGTGTGGATAAATTCGATCAGAGCAGCGATCGTTACGTGCGCGTTCTCCTGATAGCCGACCGCTCGCGCGGCAAGGACAGCAATCATCGGACGGATACGTTTGCCTCCGCCACTGACGATGTAATAACCCAACTGATTGATAAGTTGAACGTCAGAGTTGAGCTGTTCCAGGATTGCTGCATTCACACCCGCCATGTCCTGCGCGGTTAACTCATTGATTTTTTCTAAATTCATCGCAAAAGCCGGGCTTTTAGTCCTGTAGGCCCCATTTTAAATGGGTTAACAAAAGGTTCGGTTTATCAATAGTAGCGCTGATTGTACTGAAAAAACGGCTCAGATAAACGTCGCCGTACGTGTTGTGTTTTTTTTCTTCATGTATTGACTGTAGCACTTGTCAAAGGCTCGCGTTTTGCGTAATATTCGCGCCCTATTGTGAATATTTATAGCGCACTCTGAATCACACGAGGATGTGCGCGGAAGCGGAGTTTATATGTACGCGGTTTTCCAAAGTGGTGGTAAACAACACCGAGTAAGCGAAGGTCAGACCGTTCGCCTGGAAAAGCTGGACATCGCAACTGGCGAAGCTGTTGAGTTCGCTGAAGTTCTGATGATCGCAAACGGTGAAGAAGTCAAAATCGGCGTTCCTTTCGTTGATGGCGGCGTTATCAAAGCTGAAGTTGTTGCACACGGTCGTGGCGAGAAAGTTAAAATCGTTAAGTTTCGTCGTCGTAAACACTACCGTAAGCAGCAGGGCCACCGTCAGTGGTTCACTGATGTGAAAATTACTGGCATCAGCGCCTAAGACCTGAGGAGAGATTTAAATGGCACATAAAAAGGCTGGCGGCTCCACTCGTAACGGTCGCGATTCAGAAGCTAAACGCCTGGGCGTTAAGCGTTTCGGTGGCGAATCCGTTCTGGCGGGTAGCATCATCGTTCGTCAGCGTGGCACCAAATTCCACGCTGGTAACAACGTAGGTTGCGGTCGTGACCACACTCTGTTTGCTAAAGCAGACGGTAAAGTGAAATTTGAAGTTAAAGGCCCGAACAACCGTAAATACATCAGCATCGTTGCTGAGTAAGGTTTTCTCGGTCCGGTAACGGATTAAAGCCCCGCAACCTGTTGCGGGGCTTTTTACATTAGAAGTCCGGAAAATTTTCTGTAGGGAAAACGGGCATGAGGCAGCAGGCCGGCATTGGTATTCTTTTGGCGCTCACCACCGCGATGTGCTGGGGTGCATTGCCAATTGCAATGAAGCAGGTTCTCGAAGTCATGGAGCCGCCCACGGTGGTGTTCTATCGCTTCTTAATGGCAGGTATTGGTCTTGGGGCGATCCTTGCCGTTAAGGGCAAGCTTCCGCCAATGCGCATCTTCCGCAAGCCGCGCTGGCTGGTATTACTGGCGATTGCGACGGGTGGCCTGTTCGGTAACTTCATCCTGTTCAGCTCTTCCCTGCAGTATCTGACTCCTACGGCGTCGCAGGTGATTGGCCAGCTTTCGCCGGTAGGCATGATGGTCGCCAGCGTCTTTATCCTCAAGGAGAAGATGCGCGGCACCCAGATTGTCGGGGCAAGTATGCTGCTTTGCGGCCTGGTGATGTTCTTTAACACCAGCCTTGTCGAGATATTTACCCGCCTGACGGATTACACCTGGGGTGTGATTTTTGGCGTGGGTGCAGCGACGGTGTGGGTCAGCTACGGCGTCGCGCAAAAGGTGTTATTACGCCGGCTGGCGTCACAGCAGATCCTCTTTTTGCTGTACACTTTATGTACTATTGCATTACTGCCGCTTGCAAAGCCGGGTGTGATTACCCAGCTAAGCGACTGGCAACTGGCGTGCCTGATCTTTTGTGGGCTGAATACGCTGGTCGGTTACGGCGCGCTGGCCGAAGCGATGGCGCGCTGGCAGGCAGCGCAGGTAAGCGCATTGATTACGCTTACTCCGCTGTTTACGCTGTTATTTTCAGATTTGTTATCAATGGCCTGGCCCGATTTCTTCGTCAAACCGATGTTAAACCTGTTGGGTTATCTCGGTGCCTTTGTCGTGGTTGCGGGTGCGATGTATTCCGCCATTGGTCATCGTCTTTGGGGACGTTGGCGCAAAAATGAAGCGGTCGTAGTGTCCCCCGCTCAGGCGAATGATTTACGGAGAGTAAAATGAAGTTTGTTGATGAAGCTACGATTCTGGTCGTGGCAGGTGATGGCGGTAATGGCTGCGTAAGCTTCCGTCGTGAAAAGTACATTCCGCGCGGCGGCCCTGATGGCGGCGACGGCGGTGATGGTGGCGATGTGTGGCTTGAGGCGGATGAAAACCTCAATACCCTGATCGACTACCGTTTCGAAAAATCTTTCCGTGCAGAACGTGGTCAGAATGGCCAGAGCCGTGACTGTACCGGTAAGCGCGGCAAAGATGTCACCATTAAAGTGCCTGTCGGTACGCGCGTTATCGACCAGGGTACTGGCGAAACTATGGGTGACATGACCAAACATGGTCAGCGCCTGATGGTGGCGAAGGGCGGCTGGCACGGCCTGGGCAATACCCGTTTTAAATCTTCCGTTAACCGTACCCCGCGTCAGAAAACCATGGGTACACCGGGCGATAAGCGCGACCTGCAACTGGAGCTGATGCTGCTGGCCGACGTGGGTATGCTGGGTATGCCGAATGCGGGTAAATCAACCTTTATTCGTGCGGTCTCTGCAGCGAAGCCGAAAGTGGCCGATTATCCCTTTACCACTCTGGTACCGAGCCTGGGCGTTGTCCGTATGGATAACGAGAAGAGCTTCGTGGTCGCCGATATCCCGGGGCTGATCGAAGGCGCTGCTGAAGGTGCAGGTCTGGGTATTCGCTTCCTGAAGCACCTTGAACGCTGCCGCGTGCTGCTGCACCTTGTGGATATCGATCCGATCGACGGTTCCGATCCGGTAGAGAATGCCCGCATCATTATTGGCGAGCTGGAAAAATACAGCGAAAAACTGGCTGAGAAGCCGCGCTGGCTGGTCTTTAACAAAATCGACCTGATGGATAAAGCCGAGGCTGAAGCCAAAGCTAAAGCCATTGCTGAAGCGATGGGTTGGGAAGGTAAATACTACCTGATCTCTGCTGCAAGCCAGGTTGGCGTGAAAGATCTGTGCTGGGATGTGATGACCTTTATCATTGAAAACCCCATCACCCAGGCAGAAGAGGCGAAACAGCCTGAGAAAGTCGAGTTCATGTGGGACGATTACCATCGCCAGCAGCTCGAAGAGCAGGAAGAAGTTGTTGAAGATGACGAAGACTGGGATGACGACTGGGATGAAGACGACGAAGAAGGCGTCGAGTTTATCTACAAGCGTTAAGACTGTGTCTATGGCCCCCTGAGTAAGGGGGCTTTTTTTTAGCTCAGTTTTGCCGGCAGCCAGCAGCTTACCGCCAGCCCGCCTTCCGGCCGGTTATCCAGCTGCAGTTTTCCCTTGTGGAGCTGCAGGATGCGCTGAACGATGCTTAGCCCCAGCCCGCTGCCGCCGTAGCGCTGATCGATACGGCGGAAGGGCTCGGTGATGGACTGGCGGTGCGCTTCATCAATGCCCGGCCCTTGATCGAGCACCTGGAGCTGCGTGCCGCCATCGGCTTCCTGCAACGTTACCTCAATAACACTCCCTTTGGGCGTGTAGCGCACCGCATTTTCAAGCAGGTTACGCAGCATCAGGCGCAGCAGGACGGCGTCACCCTCAACCGTAAGCTCGCTCTGCGGCGGCCAGATAAGCCTGTGCTCTGTGGCATCATGCTCCAGCCCAAGCGGTGCAAATACCATCGTGCTCCAGTTCAGGGTTTCATAATGACCGCCCGCCATCGCCTGACCGGCACGCGCCAGCATCAGCAGCTGTTCTACGGTGTGCATCAGCTGATCGATACGTGCAATTAACGGCGTGGCCTGAGCGACACCAGACTGGGCCATCAGCTCAAGGTGGAGGCGGATGCCCGCCAGCGGCGTACGCAGCTCGTGGGCGGCGTCGGCGGTAAATAAGCGCTCCTGCTGGATGGTATGGTCAAGCCGCGCCAGAAGCTGGTTCAGAGAGGCGGTGACCGCACCAATCTCCAGCATGTCGGAGTAAACCGGCAGCGGGGTGAGATTATCGGCCGAACGGTTTGCCAGGCTGGTGCGCAGCTGGTTGAGCGGTCGGGTGATCCAACTGATTGCCCAGAAGGAGAAGAGCAGCGTAAAGCCGATCATTACCAGAGAAGGCACCAGCAGAGAGGCGATCGCTTCGCGGATCTCTTTTTCAACGTGCTGATTGCGCGACTTTGCCGAGAGGGTCTCATTGACCAGAAAACCGATCTGTTCCTGGCTTTCGTGCCAGAGCCAGATCACGCTAATCAGCTGAAAGAAGAGCAAGATAACGGCAAGCAATACCATCAGCCGACTGCGCATGCTGTTCATTTTTGGCTTTCCAGTCGATAACCCACGCCGCGCACGGTTTTAATCCGATCTTTGCCGAGCTTGCGCCGTAAATTGTGGATGTGAACCTCAAGCGTATTAGATCCCGGATCGTCCTGCCAGGAGTAGATATCCTGTTGCAGGGTTTCGCGATGCACGGTTTGCCCGCTACGCATGATAAGCCGGGTCAGCAGGGCAAACTCTTTCGGCGTCACTTCCACCGCCTGCGATTGCTGTAAAACCTGCTGAGTTTGCAAATTCAGGGTCAGGTCGCCATCGCTGAGCAAATTATCGCTGTGCCCCTGATAACGGCGGATCAACGCCCGCACGCGGGCCTGCAGTTCGCCCAGCGCAAAGGGTTTCACCAGATAGTCGTCCGCGCCCGAGTCCAGACCATTGATACGGTCTGCCAGCGCGTCGCGGGCGGTAAGGATCAGCACCGGATTGGCAACGCCGCGCCGGCGCCACTGGCTGAGCAGGGTGGCGCCGTCTTTATCCGGCAGGCCGAGGTCGAGGATCACGAGGCTGTATTCACCGCTCTGGATCAAACCGTCCGCCTCGGCGGCCGTGGCCGCACAGTCCAGCGTATAGCCCTCGGCGGTCAGGGCCATCGCCAGCCCCTCCTGCAACAACAGATCGTCTTCAACAATGAGTAGTTTCATCGCTAGTTATTCTGATAGATGTCTTTGTAAAGGCGGCTTTCGAAGCGCACCAGCGGGATACGACGATTACGTTGATCTGCGGGCTCAACGGCATAGCCCGACAGGTACTGCACAAAGGCCATGCGCTGGCCGCTGGCGGTAGTGATAAATCCGGCAAGGTTATATACGCCCTGCAGAGAACCTGTCTTCGCCGACACTTTACCGTCTACCCCCGCCGCATGCAGACCAGCACGATACTGCAGGGAGCCATCGTAACCTGCCAGCGGCAGCATTGAGATG
>DKMV01000275.1:895-5529 GCA_002469605.1 Leclercia sp. UBA7405 | reverse complement strand
GGCGGCAACCTGGCGCTGAACCTTGGCACCTTTGGCGGGGTATATATTGCCGGCGGGATCGTGCCGCGCTTCCTCGAATTTTTCAAATCGTCCGGCTTCCGCGGCGGGTTTGAAGATAAAGGTCGCTTTAAAGCCTACGTGCAGGACATTCCCGTGTTCCTGATCGTGCACGATAATCCAGGCCTGCTGGGCGCGGGCGCCCATCTGCGCCAGACGCTGGGCCAGGTGCTGTAACCCCTCTCCCGGAGGCGCCATGTCTCCGGGAAACCCTTCTACAGGTGCATCAACTGGCGAAACTCTTTCACCTTGCTGCGGCTTACCGGCACCTGAAAATCCAGATCTTTCAGCCGCAAAATGTAGGTGTTGTTAAACCAGGGCTCGATCTCGCGGATCTTATGCAGGTTGACGCAAAAGGAGCGGTGGCAGCGAAAGAAGCGGCTGGCGGGCAGTTTGCCGCAAAACTCGGTGATGTTCATCGGCATGACGAACGACTCGCGGCGGGTGTAGACAAACGTCATCTTTTCGTGCGCTTCGGCGTAATAAATGTCATCCACCGGCGTCACGATAATTCGCTCATCTTTGATCAGATTGATCGTGTCGTTTTCTCGCTGGGCGGGGGACGTAGCGCTTTGCGCGGTGCCGGACTGCTGGGCAAAGGCCTGCTCCAGCTTTTGCAGCATGCTGACGATGCGCGACTCCTGGTAGGGCTTCAGAATATAGTCGAAGGCTTCAAGCTCGAAGGCCTCCACCGCATGCTCTTTCCAGGCCGTGACAAACACAATAAAGGGCTTACTGGCAAACTGGCTGATGTTTTGCGCCAGCAGTACGCCATCCAGCGAGGGAATGTTAATGTCCAGAAAGATGGCGTCGACCCGGTTGTGCTGCAGATATTTCAGCACGTCCAGCCCGTCGTCAAAGGTGCCGACAATCTCCATCTGGCTGTGCTCTTTAATTAGCCAGCTTAGCTCCTGCTGGGCGAGGATCTCATCTTCCACAATGATGACTTTCATGCGAACTCCGGACTAAGGTAACAACAGCGTCTGCGCATGAACGGCGGACCGTTCATTGGGGACATAAAAGGCAATTTCGGTGCCGGGCTCAAGGCGGCGAATGTGTAGCCCCTCACCATAGAGTAGCTTCACCCGATGATGAACGTTCAGCAGGCCAATTTTATTGCCCGGCATCTCGTTCGCTTCAACCCGCTCGATCACCTGCGGGTCGATGCCGTGGCCGGTATCCCGTACCGCTACCCGCACCCGGTTGCCGCACTCGGCAACGCTGATAGTGACCACCCCCTTGCCCTTACGGGGCTGTATCCCATGCACGATGGCATTTTCCACCAGCGGCTGGATCAGCAGGCTTGGGATCACGCAGTTGACCTCTTCGTCGATGTCATAGATGACGGTGAGCTTATCGCCAAAGCGCGCCTGCTCAATGGCGATGTAATCCTTGATCTGGTAGAGCTCTTTTTTGATGTCGATCTGCTCATCATCTTTCAGCTCAATGTTATAGCGCAAATAGCGCGACAGATTATAAATCAGCTGGCGGGCGGTATCCGGATTCAGGCGGATGGACGAGGAGATAGCGTTCAGGGCGTTAAAGAGGAAGTGGGGGTTAATTTTACTTTGCAGGGCCCGCAGCTCCGCCTTGTTTGCCATCTCCCGCAGCTGCTCGGCGCGGGAGACCTCAAGCTGGGTAGAGATAATCTGCGACAGGCCGATGGCCATCTCCTGCAGCGAAGAGGTGATCTGGTGGGCATGGCAGTAATAGATTTTCAGGGTGCCGGTTACTACCCCTTTTTCCCATAAGGGGATCACCAGCATGGAGTGAATTTCCGGCGTGCGGTGGGCTTCGTCATTGTTTTTGATAATGATCCTGCCTTCGTCGAGCGCCTTTCGCGTGGTCGGGCTAATGGCGTCGTCGTTATCCCGGTAGTTATGCTCGCCCACGCCCACATAAGCCAGCACCCGGTCAATATTGGTAATAGCCACCGCGTCCGCGTGAATATCGCTGCGGATGATATCGCATACCTGGCGCAGGGAGTCGGCGTTAATGTGGCGAAACAGGGGCAGGGTTTTATTGGCAATATCCAGCGCCAGCTTGGCCTGACGGGCGGCGCTGGCCTCTTTTTCCCCTTCCACGCTCTGCACCAGCAGCACGATAAAGCCCACGCAGACGCTGCCGAGGATCATCGGGATGCCGATTTTAGAGACGATATCCAGACCAAGCGAGATGGTGGGCGCCCAGACAATGACCAGCAGCATGGTCAGGGTTTCGCACACCATGCCAGCGATAATACCCACGCGCCAGTGCTGTTTTTTCGGCACCTTACGGTTTATCCAGCCTGAGAGGATGCCGGCAATAATGCTGGTGATAAAACAGGGAACTGCCGTTACGCCACCAATATCAATAAGATAGCGATGCACGCCAGCGATTAACCCCGTAATAATGCCCACCCAGGGGCCAAATAAAATCCCGCCGGACATCACCGCGATGACGCGCACGTTCACCAGCGACCCTTCTACCGGGACGCCGGACCAGGTGCTGAACAGGGCAAACATTGAAAAGATAGCGGTAACTGCCAGCAGCTCTTTCGGTGAGTGGGCTGATTTGTGCAGCAGCTCGCGGAACAGGCGGATGCGGATCAGGAAGAAGAGACAAATCAGCATTAACGCTGCGCGATCGAAGACCGCCAGCAGCATATCGAATATTTCGTGCACGAGGTAGCCTGAGGAAAGGGTAAAAAAGCATGATAAAAAACCTGGGGCAGAATAACCAGACATCACTCAGATTTATCAAATGGGGAAAGTCCGCACTATTCAAAGGGGATTGTGGGGAGGCGCCAATTTTACCTCGGGTAAGACATTCGTTTTAACGTAACGGTAAACTTATTGATATCAGCATGTTAAACAAAAGCTATTTTTACGCTGGGCGACCTTTTCTGCTTCCTCTTTAAGACTTAAGCCTGTTCCGCTTTTTTCAGAATGACTTTTTTTGCCCACCCCTCTCGACAAGCTGTTTTTTTTCAGGCTATTTTCTCTATAGGCCACACAAGTGGCAGCGTCGCTCGGACGGTCCGGGCGCTCACGTTATTCGAGGAATTTATGGCTGACTTCACTCCTGAACGTCGCTTTACGCGTATCGATCGTCTCCCCCCTTATGTTTTTAACATCACCGCTGAACTGAAAATGGCTGCGCGTCGGCGCGGCGAAGACATTATCGATTTCAGCATGGGCAACCCGGACGGGGCTACGCCACCGCACATTGTCGAAAAACTCTGTACGGTCGCGCAACGTCCCGATACGCATGGTTATTCCACCTCGCGCGGTATTCCTCGCCTGCGCCGTGCTATTTCGCGCTGGTATCAGGAGCGTTATGAAGTCGATATCGATCCCGAGAGCGAGGCCATTGTTACCATCGGCTCCAAAGAGGGGCTGGCACACCTGATGCTGGCGACCCTGGATCACGGCGACACCGTGCTGGTACCTAACCCCAGCTATCCCATCCATATTTACGGCGCGGTCATTGCCGGCGCGCAGGTGCGTTCGGTTCCGCTGGTTGAGGGGATCGACTTTTTCAACGAACTTGAGCGCGCCATTCGTGAAAGTTATCCGAAGCCGAAGATGATGATCCTCGGCTTCCCCTCTAACCCAACCGCCCAGTGCGTTGAGCTGGAGTTCTTTGAGAAGGTGGTCGCGCTGGCGAAGCGCTACGATGTGCTGGTGGTACATGATCTGGCCTATGCCGACATCGTGTATGACGGCTGGAAAGCACCCTCTATTATGCAGGTACCAGGCGCACGCGACGTGGCGGTAGAGTTCTTTACCCTTTCTAAAAGCTACAACATGGCGGGCTGGCGTATTGGCTTTATGGTGGGCAACAAAACCCTGGTCAACGCCCTGGCGCGTATTAAAAGCTATCACGATTACGGTACCTTTACCCCGCTGCAGGTGGCGGCCATTGCCGCGCTGGAGGGGGATCAGCAGTGTGTACGTGATATCGCCGCCCAGTATAAACGTCGTCGCGATGTGCTGGTGAAAGGGCTGCATGAAGCGGGCTGGATGGTGGAGATGCCGAAAGCTTCCATGTACGTCTGGGCGAAAATTCCGGAGCAGTATGCCGCCATGGGATCGCTGGAGTTTGCCAAAAAACTGCTGCAGGACGCCAAGGTGTGCGTCTCGCCTGGGGTTGGCTTTGGTGATTATGGCGACACCCACGTGCGTTTCGCGCTGATCGAGAACAGCGATCGTATTCGCCAGGCGGTGAGGGGGATCAAAGGGATGTTCCGGGCCGACGGATTGCTACCCGCAACGGTAAAGAGCTCAGCGGAACCGACGGAGTAAACGACATAAAAAAACAGGCGCTACAGGCGCCTGTTTTTTTGACTGCATATTCTTCGCTCAGATCATCAGGGCAAAGGTACCGGCCCAGACTAAAACTATCACCGACATGCCCATAAAGAAATATTTCACGTTCATCGCTCCGCGCGTCAACGACACGCCTTAAAAATAGAGTCCAACTGAGTATAGAGAGGTGAGGTCAGGGCATAACCGAAATAAGAATTATCCCGCTATGACCCGGACACCAGCTCAGAATGCTGTGCTTTCCCGTTGCCAGACGGCGCTAATGTACGC
>DKMV01000275.1:0-716 GCA_002469605.1 Leclercia sp. UBA7405 | reverse complement strand
CCAGACGGCGCTAATGTACGCCTAAAAAACAGGGGTGACAAGTGCGATTTTCCTTAATTATTTCCGTTACTTAGATGTGTCGTGGAACGGCGACAGTTTAATTTCTAACGGTAATAAATAGCACTTCAGCGTACGGGTAAATAACGTGCGGGGAAAAGATCGCAGATGCCTGAAAAGGTTAGTTTCTTAGTGAAACTAACCTCCAGCAGGGCTTAAAGATAGAGAGAGGCTTCGCCTTCAGGGCGGGTTTTAAAGCGACGGTGTACCCAGAGATACTGCTCCGGTGCGCGCATGATTTCACGCTCGATCACTTTATTAATATAGGAAGCCGCTTCGTTCTCATCCTTAGGATAGTTTTCCATCACCGGCGTGATAAACAGGCGGTACCCGGAGCCGTCGGCTTTACGGATCATGGTCACGGTGAGCATGGCCGCTTTTGACAGGCGCGAGATAACAAAGGTGCCGTTGGTGGTGGCTACGTCTTTAACCGCGAAGAAAGGCGCAAAGCTGCTGCCCTTACGTCCGTAGTCCTGATCGGGGGCGAACCACACCGCTTCACCACTTTTTAAGGCGCTCACCAGGCCGCGCAGATTATTACGGCTGATCATGGCTTTGTTCGAGCGCATACGGCCGCGCGTCTGTACCCACTCCATCAGCGGGCTGTTGTGCGGGCGGTAGGTGGCCATCATCGGCTGACAGAGTCCCATCACGAGACA
>DKMV01000100.1:576-5404 GCA_002469605.1 Leclercia sp. UBA7405 | reverse complement strand
TTTCTCCTCTTCAAAGCCTAATGCAAAATCGACCTTGCCCGACAGCAGGTCTTCATCGGCATTAAAGTCCCGCGAATAGACAAGCCTGAAAGCCATATCCGGCGCGAGAAGATTTACGTGATGTATGAGCGCAGGCAGGATGACCGCGGCGGTGTAGTCTGTCGCGGCAAAGACGAAAGTTGCCTTGCTGTTATGCGGTTCAAAGTGGCTGGCCTCCTGTAAACAAGAAGAGAGGCTGCTGAGCGCCGTAGAAATACGTGAGGCAATGCTATCTGCTTTGGGCGTTGGCACCATTTGCCCGCCGCTACGCACGAAAAGAGGATCGTCAAGGGAGGCTCTCAATCGATTCAGGGCATGGCTCAATGCCGATGGACTAAGAGAAAGTTCGCTTGCCGCTGCTGTCACGCTGCCGTGGCGGTAAAGGGCATCGAAGGCCATCAATAAATTCAAATCAATTTTACGTAATGATGTGTGCATAGCGCGAACCATCCAGGAAAGTATGCTTTTATAAAATGTATATTATGCATTTTGTTGTTGAATAAAATGCAGCGAAAGCATGTTTTAAACAAGGTACTATGCCGACATCACAATGATACCAATGAGGTAAATATGTCTGCTCCCCAGTTTCGCCTGGCTACTCCGGCCGATGTAGATGGCTGTTTTTCAATTGAAACCACCTCTTATGAAGGTGATGAAGCTGCATCCCGGGAAAAAATTGCGACCAGGATAAACCGCTATCCGGAGGGGTTTCTGTGCATGGAGCTGGATGGCAAGCTTATCGGTTTTATTAACTCAGGCTGTGCCTGGAATGTCGTTATGTCCGATGAGGAGTTCAAAGAGCTGGTAGGTCATGACCCGGCTGCACCCAATATCGTTATTATGTCGGTGGTCGTCCATCCCGATCATCAGGGCAAGGGTTATGCCTCTGCACTGATGGATGAGTTCGTATCGCGCATGAAGGCTATGGATAAAAAGACCATCCACCTGATGTGCAAAGATCGCCATGTCGATCTGTACACTCACTTTGGTTACCGTTACCTCAAACCCTCAACCTCCGACCACGGCGGCATGGCCTGGCATGAGATGATGATGATGCTCTGATTATCTCGTTTTTCACCGCAGGTTTTATTTTCGTACTGCGGATAGCCCCTTACGGCATGCGTCCGTTGATAATCCTGATTTATAAATCAAAGATGAAACTGCTCGCTCATCAATAAATAACCAGAAGAGGAGTGCGAGATGCACCTGAGAAAAGCCCTGCCGCACGAGGCCGAAGCCCTGTGGGATCTGCGCAATCAGGCGATCCGGAGCGGCTGCGCTACCAGCTATAGCCCCCAGATCATCACCCGCTGGACCCCCGAGGCGATGCCGGAACATTACCGCCAGATGGTTATCGACAATCCTTTCTACGTTATTGATATCGACGGCGTGCTGGCGGCGAGCGGCTACCTGGATCTACAGACGGGCAGCGTCGAGGCCATCTTTACCCTGCCGGGCTATACGGGAAGAGGGCTGGCGTCGCGAATCATCGCCGCGCTAAAAGAGGAGGCGCTGGGGCGCGGTATGTCGCGCATCACCCTTGAGTCCACCCCCAATGCGGCCACCTTCTACCAGCGGCTGGGTTTTGCATCGCTCGGGGAGAGCGTCCACTTTTCCCGCATGGCGGGGGCGGATCTGCGCTGCATAAATATGGTAATGACGCTCTGATTGTATCCCAGTGTATCTGGCGGCAATGCCGATACGCTGGATTGCAAAATTAGCCTGCTTTACACATATTTCGCATACACGGCCGTGGTGTGATGTCCGGGTGATAACAACAACCCCGGAGATACCATCATGAAAAACAGACTGGCTTACGCAACCCTGGCCGCAGCACTCTCTCTTTCAACCGTAATGGCCTGCCAGGCCGAGGCCGCCGGCACCGACTATGCCGCCGCCTTTAAACAGGTACAGCAGATCAACGCCGGCGATCTCAATATTGGCTACGTGGATATCGGCCCTAAAAACGGCGAGCCGGTGATCCTGCTGCACGGCTGGCCCTATGACATCAACAGCTATGCCGAGGTAGCCCCGGCGCTGGCGGCGAAGGGGTATCGGGTGATCGTCCCCTCCAACCGCGGCTTTGGCACCACCCGTTTTCTCTCCGCCAGCACGCCGCGCAACGGCCAGCCTGCGGCAATGGCAAAAGATGTGGTTAACCTGATGGATGCCCTGCAAATCAAACAGGCGGTGTTCGCGGGCTATGACTGGGGCGCCAGAACCGCCGATATCGTAGCGGCGCTGTGGCCGGAGCGGGTGAAATCCCTGGTTTCGGTGAGCGGGTATCTGATTGGCAATCAGCAGGCGGGCAAAAAACCACTGCCGCCGCAGGCGGAGCTGCAATGGTGGTATCAGTTCTACTTCGCCACCGAGCGCGGTGAGAAGGGTTACGCGGCCAACACCCACGACTTTGCCAAACTTATCTGGACCCTGGCCTCGCCGGGCTGGAAATTCAGCGACGCCACCTTTAACCGCAGCGCCAAATCGCTGGATAACCCGGACCACGTGGCGGTGACCATCAGCAACTACCGCTGGCGCCTGGGGCTCGAGCGCGGCGAAGCAAAATATGACAGCTATGAGCAAAAACTGGCGGCGGCACCGGCGATTACGGTTCCGACCATCACCATCGAAGGGGATAACAACGGCGCGCCGCATCCGCTGCCTGCCGCCTACGCCGGGAAATTTACCGGTAAATATGAACACCGCACCTTTACCGGCAACGTGGGGCACAATCCGCCGCAGGAAGATCCGCGCGATTTTGTGCAGGCGGTAGTGGATGCAGACCACCTCTGAACCCACTATGCTCATTTTGCCTCTTCCTTATTAACAGGAGCTTAACGTGGATGCAGCCGATCATATTCTTGTCGTCGATGACGACAGGGATATCCGCGAACTCGTTGTCGATTACCTGCAAAAAGCGGGCTATCGCGCCACCGGTGCCGCTAATGGCAAAGAGATGCGCGCCCTGCTGGAAAAGCAGCATGTCGATCTGGTGGTGCTGGACCTGATGATGCCCGGCGAGGATGGCCTGACCCTGTGCCGCCAGCTGCGCAGCGACCGGCATCAGGATCTGCCGGTGCTGATGCTCACCGCCCGCAGCGATGAGATGGATCGTATTCTCGGCCTGGAGATGGGGGCGGATGACTATCTGGTGAAGCCCTTTGTCGCCCGGGAGCTGCTGGCGCGCATCAAGGCGATCCTGCGCCGCTTTCGCGCGCTGCCGCCCAACCTGCAGGTGACCGAAGCGGGCAGGCTGATCGCCTTTGGCGAGTGGCAGCTGGATACCAGCGCCCGGCACTTGCTGGACGCCGACGGTACCATCGTTGCGCTGAGCGGCGCGGAGTACCGCCTGCTGCGGGTGTTTCTCGACCATCCCCAGCGGGTCTTAACCCGCGATCAGCTGCTGAACTTCACCCAGGGGCGCGACGCCGAGCTGTTCGAGCGCTCCATCGATCTGCTGGTCAGCCGGGTGCGCCAGCGCCTGAATGAAGATGCCCGTACCCCGGCCTATATCAAAACCGTGCGCAGCGAAGGCTATGTCTTTTCGATGCCGGTGAGCATTATTGAGGCGCGGGAATGAGCGTCTGGCCGCGCTCGCTGCTTTCCCGGCTGCTGCTGATCGTCCTGCTGGGGCTGCTGTTGGCGAACGGCCTGAGCCTGACGCTGGTGATGATCGAGCGCATGAGCAGCGCCCGCAACGTGATGCTGGGCAATCTGGAGCAGGATGTCGCCACCAGCGTGGCGATCCTCAACCGGCTGCCCGCCGACGAACGGGCAGAGTGGCTGCCCCGGCTGACGCGCGGCAATTACCGCTACATTCTGGGGCCGGGGGAGCCGGGCGATCCGCCGCACGATGCGCGCTCGAGAGACGCGGTGCGCACCATCACCGATACCCTGGGCGGCGACTATCCGCTGACCTTTACCGCGGTGCCGGGGCCGGTTTCGCACATTCAGGCGCACGTCACCCTTCACGACGGCGCGCTGTTAACCCTCGATCTTATCCCGCGCATGCCGCCGGTGGCCCGTTGGCTGCCGGTGGTATTTATTCTGCAACTCATCCTGGTGGCGCTCTGCTCGTGGCTGGCGGTGCGCCAGGTGGTGCGCCCGTTTACCCGCTTTACCCGTGCGGTGGATGCCCTGGAGCCCGCCAGCAGCCAGGCGCCCACCCTGGCTGAACAGGGGCCGGTGGAGGTTCGCCAGGCAGCGCGGGCTTTTAATGCCATGCAGAAGCGCATTCAGGATCATCTCCAGGAGCGGGCGCAGATTTTGGCCGCTATCTCCCACGATCTGCAAACTCCTATCACCCGCATGAAGCTGCGCGTCGAGATGGCCGAGCAGCCGGAGCTGCGCGACAAACTCAACGCCGATCTGGATAACATGACCCGGCTGGTGCGGGAGGGTATCGCCTTTGCGCGCTCGTCCACCTCGTCCGAAGAACCGCCGCGCCGCGTCGATCTCAGCGCCTTTATCGATACCCTGGTGTGCGACTATCTCGACATTGGCAAAAACGTGCAGTTTCAGGCAAAGGGGAGGGCGCAGCCGCAGATGACGCGGCCCCAGGCGTTACGCCGGGTGCTGACCAACCTGCTGGATAACGCCCTGAAATTTGGCGACGCTGCCGAAGTGACCCTCAGCTTCGGTCAGCAGGAGATTGCGATCGAAGTGGCGGATAACGGGCCGGGTATCCCTGACGACCTGCTGGCGGCGGTATTGCAGCCCTTCTACCGGGTGGAGTCCTCCCGCAATCGCGAAACCGGCGGCACCGGGCTGGGGCTGGCGATCGTCAAGC
>DKMV01000100.1:0-485 GCA_002469605.1 Leclercia sp. UBA7405 | reverse complement strand
CCGGGCTGGGGCTGGCGATTGCCGCCCAGCTCAGCGGCCAGCTCGGAGGCACACTCCGGCTGGCAAACCGGCCAGAGGGCGGCCTTGCCGTTACCCTGACGTTGCCCGCCGCCGGCGTGTAGCCTTTTGTATCAGCCCGGGGCCGGGATACCCGGGCTGACAAATCCCCGCATTTCAGACACACCGCATATACTTCCGTTCGCTGTAATACCCCCACTGCGCCGTTGCAGATAACAGGACATGTGAGGTGTGTTATGACGCTTTTAATCGCTTTTATCGGCGGGATGGTGAGCCTGCTCAGCCCCTGCACGCTGCCGGTGATCCCACTGCTGTTTGCCGGGTTTCGCGGCAAGCCACGGCAAATCTTCGCCATGCTGCTCGGCATGGTGGTGATGTTTAGCCTGGTGGCGGGGCTTATTACCGTCGCCAGCGACTGGGTAGTGAGCGCCACCCAGGTGGGGCGCTGGCTGGCTCTGGCGCTGCTG
>DKMV01000037.1 GCA_002469605.1 Leclercia sp. UBA7405 | reverse complement strand
ACGTAACGTCCGCGGCGATAGAGCTGGAACTCGCGCTCGCGCACGCCGTAATCGTGGTTTTTGCGCCGCTCAACGATCGGCAAATAGGCCTCGGTGTAGCCATTGCCCACCGCCTGCATAAAGGCGAAGGCGCTATCAAAATCGGGGGTATTCAGATCGTCAAAGAACAGGCCGCCGATCCCGCGCTGCTCGTCACGGTGCTTTAAGTAGAAGTACTCATCGCACCATTTTTTATATTTAGGATAAACGTCTTCACCGAAGGGCAGGCAGAGATCCCGCGCGGTGCGGTGCCAGTGCACGGCATCCTCTTCAAAGCCGTAATAGGGCGTCAGGTCGAAGCCGCCGCCAAACCACCACACCGGGTCGGCGCCCGGCTTTTCAGCAATAAAGAAGCGCACGTTGGCGTGGCTGGTAGGAACAAAGGGATTGTGGGGATGCACCACCAGCGAGACGCCCATCGCCTCAAAGCTGCGGCCCGCCAGCTCGGGGCGGTGCGCGGTGGCGGAGGCGGGCATCGCATCGCCATGAACGTGGGAAAAGTTCACCCCGGCCTGCTCAAAGACGCCGCCGTTACGCAGCACCCGGCTGCGTCCGCCACCGCCGGCTTCGCGCTGCCACTCGTCCTGCTGAAATTCGCCGCCATCCACCGCACTGAGCTGCTGACAGATACTCTCCTGCAACTGCAGCAGGAAGGTTTTTACCGTTTGGGCGTTGGGTTTCATTAGCGTCTCTTCACGTGGGCTTTCTGATTATCGAACCAGTTGAAATAACTGATTATCCCGGAGGCGATAGCGTTGGCGATCTTCTGACGGAACGCGGTGGTGCCGAGCAGGCGCTCCTCTTCCGGATTGGTAATAAACGAGGTTTCTACCAGTACCGATGGGATGGAGGGTGATTTCAGTACCACGAAGGCCGCCTGTTCGGTGCCTTTGCTATGCAGGCGGTGCACCGGTTTAATCTTCTTCAGAATATGCGACCCGAGGGTAAGGCTGTTCTTGATGGTGTCGGTTTGTACCAGGTCAAACAGCACCTGCTGGAGCAGATGGTCTTTATCGGTAGCCTTTTTGCCGGCGACCTCATCGGCGCGGTTTTCGCGGTCCGACAGATATTTCGCCATGGCGCTACTGGCCCCGCGGTTGGAGAGGGCAAACACCGAGGCGCCCGCCGCGCTGGGGTTGGTAAACCCATCGGCGTGAATCGACATAAAGAGGTCCGCACCGTGCTGATGGGCTATCTCCACGCGGTCATACAGCGGAATAAAGGTGTCGCCGCTGCGGGTCAGACGCGCGTCAATGCCGTTGCTGCGTAAAATCGACCGCACATTTTTTGCAATCGCCAGCACGACATGTTTTTCTTTGGAGCCGTTACGGCCAATTGCCCCGGTGTCGATCCCGCCGTGGCCCGGATCGAGCATCACCACGCGCCTGCCGCCTGCCTTTTTGGCTTTCGGCTTGCTGTGGCCGTTACTGGTTTTGAGCGCGCTTTCGTCTTTTGCCTGCGCGGTGGCAATGCCTGATAAGGTTAAGGCCGCCAGCCCCGCTTTGAGAACCTGACGACGCGATGTGAGTATTTTTAATGGTTTGTATGTGCTCATGCGGCCTGAATTGTAAAATTTGGGGTCCGGTTGTTATATCGTATCGTCTTTTGCGTTACGACTGTCCTTGATGTGAATTGTTTTACTTTTCATTTCAATACGTGACAGAGTCACATTATGCCAAAATTTACGTCATTTTTCGCTGGATATTGGCGAAGCGGGGCGTTCGCGCCATAATCACACTTTTTAAACCCAAAAAGGCGGTTAATACCATGGAGATACGCGTTTTTCGCCAGGCAGATTTCGAAGAGGTGATCACCCTGTGGGAGCGTTGCGATCTTCTGCGCCCGTGGAACGATCCGGAAATGGACATCGAACGTAAGCTTAACCATGACGTCAGCCTGTTCCTGGTGGCCGAAGTGAACGGCGAAGTGGTGGGCACGGTGATGGGCGGTTACGACGGGCACCGCGGTTCGGCCTATTACCTTGGCGTACACCCGGAGTTTCGCGGCCGCGGCATCGCCAACGCGCTGCTTAATCGCCTGGAGAAGAAGCTTATCGCCCGCGGCTGCCCCAAGATCCAGATCATGGTGCGGGAAGATAACGACGTCGTGCTCGGGATGTATGAACGCCTCGCTTATGAACATTCTGACGTGCTGACCCTGGGCAAACGCCTGATCGAAGATGAAGAGTATTGAATTTCACCCGGGCGATTATGATAACCAGGGGCGACTGCGGTTGCCGTTTCTCTTCTGGTGCGTCCTGCTGCTGCAGGCGCGCACCTGGGTACTGTTCGTGCTGGCAGGGGCCTCGCGCGATCAGGGCACCGTTTTACTTAATCTTTTCTATCCCGATCGCGACAACTTCTGGCTCGGGCTGCTGCCGGGCGTACCGGCGGTGCTGGCGTTTCTGCTGAGCGGGCGACGCCAGCTGTGGCCGCGCCTGTGGACGGGGCTCTACCCACTATTAATTGTGGCGCAGCTGGTTCTGCTTGGCTGGCAGCCATGGCTCTGGCTGCACGGCGAGCCGTTCAGCGGGATTGGCATTGCGCTGGTGATTGCGGATATCGTCGCACTGCTGTGGTTACTGACCAACCCCCGCCTGCGCGCCTGTTTCACTTCCGGAAAAGATTAAAGGGCACTTTTTGCCGCTGATGCACTCCAACAAGCGTTGAATTAACAAGAAAGGATCTCCTGATGAAATCGCTGCGTTTATTGCTTTGCGCGCTTCCCGTTGTGTTGACGGGCTGTTCCACCCTCTCTTCCGTTAACTGGTCCGCGGCCTATCCCTGGAACTGGTTCGGTGCCTCCACCGAAGTGACCGAGCAGGGCGTCGGCCATCTCACTGCCGCCACGCCGATGGAGCAGGAGGCTATTGCCTCGGCGCTCGGCGGGGATTACCGTCTGCGTAGCGGAATGAAGACCGAAAAAGGCAACATTGTGCGCTACTTCGAAGCCCTGAAAGATGACCAGCTGGCGCTGGTGATTAGCGGCAGCAATAGCGCCGTCAGCCGCGTAGAAGTACTGGACAGCGATATTGAAACCGACAGCGGCGTAAAAGTGGGCACGCCGTTCAGCGATCTTTATCAGAAAGCCTTTGGCAACTGCACCAGCGCGGTAGCGGATGAAGGGGTGGCCGTTGAGTGTAAAGCCGAAGGCAGCCAGCACATCAGCTATCTCTTTACCGGTAGCTGGAGCGGGCCGGAGGGCTTAATGCCGTCTGACGATGCGCTGAAAAACTGGAAAGTGAGCAAGATTATCTGGCAGCAGTAAATTGCGCCTGAGCAAGCCGCTTCGCTGAAAAAGGCGGTATAATCGCCGCCAACAATGCCACGACCTCGTGGCATCTTTTTTTCAGGAGGAGCGATGTCTCAGGTTCAGAGCGGCATTTTGCCAGAACATTGCCGTGCGGCGATTTGGATTGAAGCCAATGTCAAAGGGGACGTGGATGCCCTGCGCGCGGGCAGCAAAATTTTTATCGATAAACTGGCCACCTTCCAGGCCAAATTCCCGGAGGCGCATCTTGGCGCTGTGGTGGCCTTCGGCAACAACGTCTGGCGCCAGCTGAGCGGCGGGGAAGGGGCTAAAGAGCTGAAAGATTTTATCCCTTACGGCAAAGGCCTGGCCCCTGCCACCCAGTATGACCTGCTGATCCATATTCTCTCTCTGCGTCATGACATTAACTTCTCCGTTGCCCAGGCGGCGCTTGAGGCCTTTGGCGACAGCATTGCGATTCAGGAAGAGGTGCACGGCTTCCGCTGGGTGGAAGAGCGCGATCTGAGCGGCTTTGTGGACGGGACGGAAAACCCGGCCGGGGACGAGATCCGCCGCGACGTCGCCGTCATCAAAGAGGGCGTGGATGCGGGCGGCAGCTACGTATTCGTTCAGCGCTGGGAGCATAACCTCAAGCAGCTGAACCGCATGAGCCTGCACGATCAGGAGATGATGATCGGGCGCACCAAACAGGACAACGAAGAGATCGACGGCGACGCGCGTCCGGTCACCTCGCACCTGACCCGTGTCGATCTGAAAGAGGACGGCAAGGGGCTGAAGATTGTGCGCCAAAGCTTGCCGTACGGCACCGCGAGCGGCACCAACGGGCTCTACTTCTGCGCCTACTGCGCGCGCCTGTATAACATTGAACAGCAGCTGCTGAGCATGTTTGGCGACACCGACGGCAAGCGCGACGCCATGCTGCGCTTCACCCGTCCGGTAACCGGCGGCTACTACTTCGCTCCTTCCGTAGAGCGTCTGCTGGCGCTGTAAAGTCACTGTTCCCTCTCTCTTTGGGAGAGGGAACAGTGGCCGCACCCTTATTCCCTTTTCTGCTTCCAAATCACCAAACGGTATATAAAACCGTTACTCCTTTGGTACTCGTTATAAATATTATGACCATAAGATAGTCATCTCATTTATAAGGGTGCTTAATGGCCGTTACAGTACTGAAAAAAGGATATCTGGCGCTGGCTGCTTCCGTGCTGCTGGTGGCGCAGGCGCAGGCGACCGAGCTGCTCAACAGCTCTTACGACGTCTCCCGCGAGCTGTTCTCTGCCCTTAACCCGCCGTTTGAACAGCAGTGGGCCAAAGAGAACAACGGCGACAAGCTGACCATTAAGCAATCCCACGCGGGCTCCTCAAAGCAGGCGTTGGCCATTTTGCAGGGGCTGAAGGCCGATGTGGTGACCTACAACCAGATCACCGACGTGCAGATCCTGCACGACAAAGGCAAGCTGATCCCGGCCGACTGGCAGAGCCGCCTGCCGAATAACAGCTCGCCATTCTACTCCACCATGGGCTTCCTGGTGCGCAAGGGCAACCCGAAGAACATTCACGACTGGAGCGACCTGGTGCGTCCTGACGTGAAGCTTATCTTCCCGAACCCGAAAACCTCCGGCAACGCGCGTTACACCTACCTGGCGGCCTGGGGCGCGGCGGACAAAGCGGACGGCGGCGATAAAGCCAAAACCGAACAGTTCATGACCCAGTTTCTGAAAAACGTCGAAGTCTTCGATACCGGCGGACGCGGCGCCACCACCACCTTTGCCGAGCGCGGCCTCGGCGATGTGCTGATTAGCTTTGAATCGGAAGTGAATAACATCCGCAAACAGTACGAAGCCCAGGGCTTTGAGGTCGTTATACCAAAAACCAACATTCTGGCGGAGTTCCCGGTCGCCTGGGTGGATAAAAACGTGCAGGCCAACGGCACCGAGAAGGCGGCGAAAGCCTACCTGAACTATCTCTACAGCCCGCAGGCACAGACCATCATCACCGATTACTACTACCGCGTGAACAACCCGGAGGTGATGAACAAACTGAAAGACAAATTCCCGCAGACCGAGCTGTTCCGCGTGGAAGATCAGTTTGGCAACTGGCCGGAAGTGATGAAAACGCACTTCACCAGCGGCGGTGAGTTGGACAAACTGCTGGCGGCGGGGCGTAAGTAATGTTTGCAGTCTCCTCCAGACGTGTGCTGCCGGGCTTTACCTTAAGCCTCGGGACCAGCCTGCTGTTCGTCTGTCTGATTTTGCTGTTACCGCTGAGCGCGCTGGTGATGCAGCTCTCAGAGATGAGCTGGTCCCAGTACTGGGAAGTGGTCACCAACCCGCAGGTGGTGGCGGCCTATAAAGTGACGCTGCTGTCGGCCTTTGTGGCGTCGATTTTCAACGGCGTGTTTGGCCTACTGATGGCGTGGATCTTAACCCGCTATCGTTTTCCGGGCCGCACGCTGCTGGACGCGCTGATGGATTTACCCTTCGCCCTGCCCACGGCGGTGGCGGGCTTGACCCTCGCTTCGCTCTTCTCGGTAAACGGTTTTTACGGCGAGTGGCTGGCGAAGTTTGATATCAAAGTGACCTATACCTGGCTTGGCATCGCGGTGGCGATGGCCTTTACCAGCATCCCCTTCGTGGTGCGTACCGTGCAGCCGGTGCTGGAGGAGTTAGGTCCGGAATATGAAGAGGCGGCGGAGACGCTTGGCGCAACCCGCATTCAGAGCTTCCGTAAAGTGGTGCTGCCGGAGCTCTCCCCGGCGCTGCTGGCGGGCGTGGCGCTGTCATTTACCCGCAGCCTCGGGGAGTTTGGCGCGGTGATCTTTATTGCCGGCAACATTGCCTGGAAAACCGAAGTCACCTCGCTGATGATTTTTGTCCGTTTGCAGGAGTTCGACTACCCGGCGGCGAGCGCTATCGCCTCGGTGATCCTGGCGGCCTCGCTGCTGCTGCTGTTCTCGATTAATACTCTGCAAAGTCGCTTTGGTCGACGCGTGGTAGGTCACTGATGGCGGAAGTTACTCAATTGAAGCGTTATGACGCGCCCCGCATTAACTGGGGAAAATGGTTTCTGATTGGCACCGGGGCGCTGGTTTCCCTGTTTATCCTCGTGGTGCCAATGGTCTACATCTTCGTCCAGGCATTCAGTAAAGGCATTATGCCGGCGCTGCAAAACCTGGCCGACCCGGACATGCTCCACGCCATCTGGCTGACGGTAATGATCGCCCTGATCACCGTGCCGGTAAACCTGGTGTTCGGCATCCTGCTGGCCTGGCTGGTTACGCGCTTTAATTTTCCTGGGCGCCAGCTGCTGCTGACCCTGCTGGATATCCCCTTTGCTGTCTCACCGGTGGTTGCTGGCCTGGTCTATCTGCTCTTTTACGGCTCCAACGGGCCTCTGGGCGGCTGGCTGGACGAGCACAACCTGCAAATTATGTTCGCCTGGCCGGGCATGGTGCTGGTCACCATCTTCGTGACCTGTCCCTTTGTGGTGCGCGAGCTGGTGCCGGTGATGCTGAGCCAGGGGAGCCACGAAGATGAAGCGGCGATCCTGCTGGGCGCCTCCGGCTGGCAGATGTTCCGCCGGGTGACCCTGCCCAATATTCGCTGGGCGCTGCTGTACGGCGTGGTGCTGACCAACGCCCGCGCCATCGGCGAGTTTGGCGCGGTGTCGGTGGTCTCCGGCTCGATCCGCGGCGAAACCCTGTCGCTGCCGCTACAGATTGAATTGCTGGAGCAGGACTACAACACCGTCGGCTCCTTTACCGCCGCAGCCCTGCTGACGCTGATGGCGATTTTGACCCTGTTTTTAAAGAGTGTGGTGCAGTGGCGTTTAGAGAATCAGGAAAAACGTCAGCATCAGGAGGGAAATCATGAGCATTGAGATTGCCAATATTAAGAAGTCTTTTGGTCGCACCCAGGTGCTGAATGATATCTCGCTGGATATCCCTTCCGGACAGATGGTAGCGCTGCTGGGGCCCTCCGGCTCCGGTAAGACCACGCTGCTGCGTATTATTGCCGGGCTGGAGCATCAGACCAGCGGGCACATTCGCTTTCACGGTACCGACGTGAGCCGTCTGCACGCCCGCGATCGTAAAGTCGGCTTCGTGTTCCAGCACTATGCGCTGTTCCGCCATATGACGGTGTTCGATAACATCGCCTTTGGCCTGACGGTGCTGCCGCGCCGTGAGCGGCCTGACTCGGCAACGATTAAGGCGAAGGTGACCAAACTGCTAGAGATGGTACAGCTGGCCCATCTGGCCGACCGCTTCCCGGCCCAGCTCTCCGGCGGGCAGAAGCAGCGCGTGGCGCTGGCCCGCGCGCTGGCCGTTGAACCGCAAATCCTGCTGCTGGATGAACCCTTCGGCGCGCTGGATGCCCAGGTGCGTAAAGAGCTCAGGCGCTGGCTGCGCCAGCTGCATGAAGAGCTGAAATTCACCAGCGTCTTCGTCACCCACGACCAGGAAGAAGCGATGGAAGTGGCCGACCGGGTAGTGGTGATGAGCCAGGGGAATATCGAACAGGTCGACGAGCCGGAGCAGCTCTGGCGCGAACCGGCGACCCGCTTTGTACTCGAGTTTATGGGCGAAGTGAACCGTCTGCACGGCACCGTGCGCGGCGGCCAGTTCCACGTGGGGGCGCACCGCTGGCCGCTGGGCTACACCCCTGCGCACCAGGGGCCGGTGGATCTCTTCCTGCGCCCGTGGGAAGTGGACGTCAGCCGCCGTACCAGCCTCGACTCGCCGCTGCCGGTACAGGTGCTGGAAGCCAGCCCTAAAGGTCACTATACCCAGCTGGTGGTGCAGCCCCTGGGCTGGTATACCGATCCGCTGACGGTAGTGATGCGCGACGAGGTGCCGCCATACCGCGGCGAACGTCTGTTCGTTGGGCTGCAGCATGCCCGTATCTATCATGGCAAAGAGCGTATCGAAACGCGTGAGGATCTTGCTCTGGCCGAATCTGCCTGATAGGTTAATCCGTATGTTTATCGCCCGGTGGCGCTGCGCTAGCCGGGCTTTTTATTGAGCAAAAAACGTGAGCACATTAGAACACACCATCGGCAACACCCCTCTGGTCCGGCTTCAGCGCATGGGCCCCGACAACGGCAGCGAAATCTGGGTCAAACTGGAGGGCAACAATCCGGCAGGGTCGGTTAAAGACCGCGCTGCGCTGTCGATGATTGTTCAGGCCGAGAAACGGGGTGAAATTAAGCCCGGCGACGTGCTGATTGAAGCCACCAGCGGCAATACCGGCATCGCGCTGGCGATGGTGTGCGCGGCGCGCGGCTACCGCTGCAAGCTGGTGATGCCCGAGACCATGAGCAACGAGCGGCGCATGCTGTTGCGCGCCTACGGCGCCGAGCTGGTGCTCACGCCCGGCAGCGAAGGCATGCTGGGCGCCATCCGGCGCGCCGAAGAGATCGTCGCGAACGATCCGCGCGCTTTCATGCCGCAGCAATTCAACAATCCCGCCAACCCCGAGGTGCACCGCCGTACCACGGCCGAGGAAATCTGGCGCGACACCGACGGCAAGGTCGACATCCTGGTCGCGGGCGTCGGCACCGGCGGCACCATCACCGGCGTCAGCGAGATCATCAAGCCACGCCGCCCAGGCTTCCAGGCGATCGCCGTGGAACCCGAGGCGTCGCCGATGCTGTCGAAGGGAAGCAAGGGCCCGCACCCGATCCAGGGCATCGGGGCCGGCTTCGTGCCGCAGGTCCTGAATACCGCGTCCTACGACGAAGTCATTTGCGTGAAGAACGAGGATGCCTTCGAGACGGCGCGCGCCGCGGCGCGCGAGGAGGGGCTGCTGGTCGGCATCTCGTCGGGCGCGGCGCTGTGGGCCGCGATCCAGGTAGCGCGCCGGCCGGAGAACGCAGGCAAGCTGATCGTCGTCATCATCCCCTCGTTCGGCGAGCGTTACCTCAGCACAGCACTGTACGCCAACCTGGCAGGCTGAACCTCGTCAGTGCGCGTGGCCCTGCAAGGTGCAGTGGTGATGGATCGTCCCCTGTTCCACCTGCAGCGTGGAGTGGTGGATCGCATACTTTTCGCGCAACGTGTGTTCGATGGCGTCGAGCGCCGCGTCGCCCGGGTAGCCGCCCGGGATCACCAGGTGGGCGGTGAGCGCGGTCTCGGTCGTGCTCATGGCCCAGATATGCAGGTCATGGACTTCGGTCACGCCGGGCTGGCCGGCCAGGAAGGCCTGCACCTTGCCCGCGTCGACGTTCGGCGGCACGGCCGCCATCGACAGCTGCACCGACTCGCGCAGCAGCGACCAGGTGCCGATCACGATCACCACCACGATCCCCAGGCTCACGATCGGATCGATCCAGGTCCAGCCCGAATACATGATCGCCAGGCCCGAGATGACCACGCCCAGCGACAGCGCGGCGTCGGCCGCCATGTGCAGGTAGGCGCCGCGGATGTTCAGGTCGCCCTTGCTGCCGGCTAAAAACAACCAGGCCGAGAAGCCGTTGATGACGACGCCAATGGCGGCCACGATCGAGACCGTGGCGCCGGCCACCGGCGCCGGCTCGGCGATGCGCTGCACCGCCTCCCAGGCGATGGCGCCGCAGGCCACCATCAGCAGCAGGCCGTTGCCCAGCGCCGCCAGGATCGACGAGCCGCGCAGGCCATAGGTGTAGCGGCCCTTGGGCGCGCTCTTGGCCAGCAGGGCGGCGCCCCAGGCCAGCATCAGGCCCAGCACGTCGGACAGGTTGTGGCCGGCGTCGGCCATCAGCGCGGTGGAGTGGGCGATGAAGCCGTAGGTGAACTCGACGATGACGAAGGCCAGGTTCAGGCCGATCGCCAGTGCGAAGGCGCGGCCGTGGCCATCGGGCGAGGGCATGTGGTGGTGGTGGTGTCCGAAGCCATGGGAATGGCCGTGATCGTGGTCGTGATGATCGTGTCCGTGCTGGTGGTCGTGTGCGTGGTTCATGCGTCCATTCCGTTGGCGGGTTCGGCGATGTGTTCGAACATGGTGGAGAGCAGGCTGCTGATGTGGGCGTCGGCAGCCGAATAAAAGACCTGCTTGCCCTGGCGCTCGGCCTTGACGATGCGGGCCGCGCGCAGCAGGCGCAGGTGGTGGCTGACCAGCGAGCTGGACAGCATCAGGCCGGCCGCGATATCGCCCACCGCAGTCGGCTGGGCCAGGCAAGCCAGCACGATGCGCAGCCGGGTCGGGTCGCCCAGCAGGTGGAACAGGTCGGCCAGCTGGCCGATCGCTTCCTCGGGCGGTGGGGCGATCGGTTGGGCAGGCGGGTGTGCGGTCGTCAAGTTTGGCTCTAACATGTGAATAGATGTTCACATGTTAGTGTAAAAAGATGGGGCCGGCAAGCACGCACGTGCAGGCCGGCCCCGTTGCCATTTCTCCGGGCTTTACTGCGGGTGGAATTCCTCGGCCGAGGCAAACATCTCCCACGCCGCGATGAACAGCGCTGCGATCACCGGCCCGATCACGAAACCGTTCAGGCCGAACAGCGCCATGCCGCCCAGGGTCGACAGCA
>DKMV01000201.1:906-6147 GCA_002469605.1 Leclercia sp. UBA7405 | reverse complement strand
GGGCCGGGGTGAGGGGAAAATAATTAGAACAGATTCAACGGATATTCCGCAAACACGCGAACTTCGTTGCCGCCCACGTTGTAATCGCTGGCGTTGCTGGAAACACGCAGCACGGAGTAACGCAGCTTCAGCTTCAGATCTTTGGCCGGGCCATCCTGCACCTGGTACTGCACCTGGTTGAACCACTCATGCTCTTTGCCGTTGCTGGTTTCAGCGGTCTTGATGTTATCGCCGCGCACGTAGGCGGTGGTCCAGCTCAGACCCGGTAAGCCGAGGCCGGCAAAGTCCAGCCCGTAAGAGGCCTGCCAGGAGCGTTCGTCTTCGCCGTTAAAATCAGACCAGTAGGAGTTCGCCAGCCAGATGGTGTTGCCGCCATCGCCCACGCCGCCCTGGTCACGGTAGCTGCCGTAGTGATAACCGGTGCTGCCGCTGCTCTGCTGGTACGCTACCTTAAAGGTGTGAATATCCCAGATATAGCTCGCCGCCAGGCTCCAGATGCTGTTGCTGCGACCGGTATTCAGATCGTTAGCGTAGCCCTGATCCAGACGGGAGTTATAGCCGTTGAAATCCAGTACCAGCTGCTGGCCGGTACTGAACGGCTGTTTGAAGTTCAGGCCCAGGTACTGTTTGTTCAGCACCTCTTCCACGTGGGAGGCGTAGAGCGCGCCGCTGAACTGGTCGTTAAACTGATAGCTCGCGCCGCCAAAGGAGAGGCTTTTGAGCCCGCTGTCGTGGCGATCGTCGCTTTTACGCTGCTCATCGGTAAAGTAGCCCGCGTTCACTTCGAGCCCGTCGAGCTCTTTTGAAGTGAGCATGGCGCCGGTATAGCTCTCAAACAGCAGGCGGGAGGCGTCTGAGTTGATAATGGGCAGCTCAGGGCGCTGGGTACCGTAGCTCAGCACGGTATTGGAGATGCGCATTTTGGCGGTGGCGCCAAACTTCGCCAGGTCGGACTTCGCCCGGCCATCGTCATCCTGCTTAAAGAAGTCGATACCGCCCGCGCCGCTCTTGCCGCGACCGCCGTCCAGGCGTACGCCATACTGGGCGATGCCGTCCACGCCAAAGCCTACCAGCCCTTCGGTATAGCCAGACTGGAAGGTGGCAACGATGCCCTGGCCCCATTCGGCTTTGTCCTGCTGGCCCTGATGATAGTCGCGGTTAATATAAGCGTTACGTAAAAACAGATCTAAATGGCTGTCGTCAATAAAACCCTGGCTGTCGGATTGTTGGCTGGCTACGGCGGGAATAGCGGCGAATAAACTTAATGCAATTAACGATAATTCTTTTTTCACTGAGGGAACTTCTCTTTCTGGATAATATCAAATTGAATTGTTGCGTATTTGATAGTTACCCGAATGCCCGGTGAATGCAATCATTATGTGACGCGCGGCGGCGGGCCGCGCCGCCTGAGCTGTCGCGTATAGTATCAGGGGCTGGACTATTTTATATTTTGGCAGAAGGGAGACTGCCAGCGATATAAACGGCAGAAGATTTTTCTTTTACTATATTTCACTACGACAACAACAAAGCCTGAATTAATTAATTTCAGCGCAGGTGCTAAATATTAACGATCTGTGCGATTAATTTAGCAATTGGTGCGAAATAAAAAAGGGGGCGCGAACGCCTCCCTGGGTCTTATTTAATATCGTCAGCCGCCATACGGTCGCGCACGTGCTGCGCGCGCTCGGCAGAGGCCGGGTGATCGTCAAACATCGAGCTTGAACGACCCGCTTCCAGCTTCGCCAGCTTCTCGAAGCTGGTGGCTAAGCCCGACGGATTAATACCGCGTTTGCGCAACAGATCGTAGGAGTAGTCATCGGCCTCAGATTCCTGGCGCTGGGAGAACTGTGAGTTCACCAGTTTCTCGCCCAGATCGCCCAGCTGCGACTGCGACAGGCTACCGACGATCCCGCCGGCAGAGGCGGCGGCCACGCGAACGGCGTTGGTGCCCAGCGCTACCTGCATGCCGCGCTTCACGTGGCCGAGCGCCACGTGGCCCATTTCGTGGCCGATAACCGCTTCCACTTCGTTGTCGGTCATCATATCCATCAGCCCGCTGTAGACGCGGATACAGCCGTTAGCCATGGCGAAGGCGTTAACGTCCTTCTCCATGTACACCTTGTAGTTCACCGGCTGGCCGTTAATGTTATCGCCAAGCGCGGAGGCAATCTTGTTCAGGCGCTGGGTATAGGTGCTGCTGGCCGGCGCGATAGTCGCTTTACCGTCCATCTCTTTACAGGCTTCATCACTTAAGGTTTTGACCTGCTCATCGCTCAGGGAGTAGGCCTGGAAAGCCTCGGCTCCGGAGCTCATCAGGCCGTTTGAATCCATGTTCTGACAGCCGCTCAGCAGGATAGTGGTGCCCAGAGCCAGCGCAATTGTACGCATTTTCATTATGTTGCTTCCGTACCCGTTAAATTCGATAAATTCTGAAAGTACTCCAGCGCAGCGCTGCCGGAGTTTTACTCAGTATAAAGAATATAAAGAAGGGCGGGCGAGAAGATTGCGCAACATGCGAACCTGTTCCAGAGATTTCTTAACAGGCAAAAGAATGCTCCATGTACATGCTTTGTCGCTTGGGTTACATTGTTGGCACTTTTTTCCGGCGTAGCCCAAAACGCGCTGTCGTCAAGGGTATGGCCTTTAACAGTCCGATCTGGAGTCAAAATGTCCTCACGTAAAGAGCTTGCAAATGCTATTCGTGCGCTGAGCATGGACGCAGTACAAAAAGCCAAATCCGGTCACCCGGGCGCCCCGATGGGCATGGCTGACATTGCCGAAGTCCTGTGGCGTGATTTCCTGAACCACAACCCGCAAAACCCGTCATGGGCTGACCGCGACCGTTTCGTACTGTCTAACGGCCACGGCTCTATGCTGATTTACAGCCTGCTGCACCTCACCGGCTACGATCTGCCGATTGAAGAACTCAAGAACTTCCGCCAGCTGCACTCCAAAACCCCGGGCCACCCGGAAGTGGGCTACACCGCAGGCGTTGAAACCACTACCGGTCCGCTGGGACAGGGTATTGCTAACGCCGTGGGCATGGCGATTGCCGAGAAAACCCTGGCAGCGCAGTTCAACCGTCCGGGCCACGACATCGTTGACCACTTTACCTACGCGTTCCTCGGCGATGGCTGCATGATGGAAGGCATTTCTCACGAAGTGTGCTCCCTGGCCGGTACCCTGAAGCTGGGCAAACTGGTTGCCTTCTACGACGACAACGGCATCTCCATTGACGGCCATATCGAAGGCTGGTTCACCGACGATACCGCTGCACGTTTCGAAGCCTACGGCTGGCACGTAGTGCGTGGCGTTGACGGCCACGATGCTGACGCGATTAAACGCGCGGTAGAAGAAGCGCGTGCGGTAACGGATAAACCGTCCCTGCTGATGTGCAAAACCATCATCGGCTTCGGCTCCCCGAACAAAGCAGGCACCCACGATTCCCACGGCGCGCCGCTGGGCGATGCTGAAATCGCGCTGACCCGCGAGCAGCTGGGCTGGAAATACGCCCCGTTTGAAATCCCGTCTGAGATCTACGCTCAGTGGGATGCCAAAGAGATGGGTCAGGCAAAAGAGTCCGCCTGGAACGAGAAGTTTGCCGCCTATGCGAAAGCCTTCCCGCAGGAAGCCGCAGAGTTCACCCGTCGTATGAAGGGCGATATGCCGGCAGACTTCGACGCCAAAGCGAACGAGTTCATTGCTAAGCTGCAGGCCAACCCGGCTAAAATCGCCAGCCGTAAAGCATCCCAGAACGCCATCGAAGCTTTTGGCCCGCTGCTGCCTGAATTCCTCGGCGGCTCCGCTGACCTGGCGCCTTCTAACCTGACCATCTGGTCCGGCTCTAAAGCGATCAACGAAGATACCGCCGGTAACTACATCCATTACGGCGTGCGCGAATTTGGTATGACCGCGATTGCCAACGGTATCTCCCTGCACGGTGGTTTCCTGCCGTATACCTCTACCTTCCTGATGTTTGTCGAGTACGCGCGTAACGCCGTGCGTATGGCCGCGCTGATGAAACAGCGTCAGGTGATGGTCTACACCCACGACTCCATCGGTCTGGGCGAAGATGGTCCGACCCACCAGCCGGTAGAGCAGGTTGCCTCTCTGCGCGTCACCCCGAACATGAGCACCTGGCGTCCGTGTGACCAGGTTGAATCTGCGGTGGCGTGGAAGTATGGCGTTGAGCGTCAGGATGGCCCGACCGCCCTGATCCTCTCCCGTCAGAACCTGGCCCAGCAGGAGCGTACCGAAGAGCAGCTGGCGAACATCGCCCGCGGTGGTTATGTGCTGAAAGATTGCGCTGGCCAGCCGGAGCTGATCTTCATCGCGACCGGTTCTGAAGTTGAGCTGGCCGTGGCCGCGTGGGAAAAACTGACCGCCGAAGGCGTGAAGGCGCGCGTTGTTTCCATGCCGTCTACCGACGCGTTCGACAAACAGGATGCCGCCTACCGTGAATCCGTGCTGCCGAAAGCCGTTTCTGCCCGCGTGGCTATCGAAGCGGGTATCGCTGACTACTGGTTCAAATATGTGGGCCTGAACGGCGCTATCGTTGGCATGACCACCTTCGGTGAGTCTGCGCCGGCGGAGCTGCTGTGTGAAGAGTTTGGCTTCACCGTTGAGAACGTAGTCGCGAAAGCGAAAGAACTGCTGTAATCACCGGCAGAGCAGAGAAAGGGCCGCGCAAGCGGCCCTTTTTTATTGGGATAAACGACCCGCCTCCAGACGAACCACGCGGGCGAAATGGCGCCGGATAAACGCCGGGTCATGACCGATCGCCACGACGCTGGTTCCCCGCTGACGGCACACCTCCAGCCAGTTTTCAAATACCGTCAGCCAGTGGCTATCAAAATCCCGGCTCGGTTCATCCAGCAGCAATACCTCGGGCGCCATCGCCTCCAGGCTGGCGACGGCCACCATCCGCCGCTGGGCCGTATGTAGATCGAGGGGATGCGCGTCGGCCACCTCCTCCAGCTTGCACAGCCGCAGCGCGGCCTGGGTGCGACGCGTGATTTCTTCCGCCGGTAATTTTTGCAGCTTCAGGCCAAAGGCGACCTCGTCGGCAACCCTGCTGTGGAAAATCTGGTTTTCCGCCTCCTGAAACAGCATGCCCAGGTGACGGGCGCGCCGACGGTTTTTCAGCTGCGCGACTGGTTCATCGTTGAAGATCGCGCTGCCGGAAGAAGGAGTAAGAAGCCCGGCCATAATGCGCAGCAGCGTGGATTTCCCCGCGCCGTT
>DKMV01000201.1:0-662 GCA_002469605.1 Leclercia sp. UBA7405 | reverse complement strand
AGCTGCCAGGCCTGCTGGCAGTAAGAGAGGTAAGGAGAAGGGTCGCGCCCGAAAAGCACAATCAGCGCCTGGTGCTCCAGCGCCCAGCGTGACAGTCGCGCCAGCAGCCTGTCGGTGGCCTGCGCGGTCAGGCGGCTAAAGGCTTCATCGAGGATGAGCAGCCGGGGCAGCATGGCGAGCGCGCTGGCGATGACCACGCGCTGGGTTTCGCCGCCGGAGAGCGTGCCGGGATGGCGATGGCGCAGCGGCTGACAGTCGGTCAGAGTGAGCGCCGCGTCAACGCGCTGCAAAATTTCCGCTTCACTCAGACAGAGGTTTTCCGGGCCAAACGCCACTTCTTCCTCCACGCTGAAAGTACAGCCGGAGAGCTGCAGATAGGGAGACTGCTGCACCAGCTGGATGGTAGAGGCTCGCTCCACGAGGGACAGCTCTCCGATGGGGGTTCCCAGCAAAAGACCCTTGCCAGCAATTTCGCCGGGCAGAAAATCGGGATACCAGCCGGCCATCAGCTGCGCCAGGGTACTTTTTCCGCTGCCGTTATCCCCTAAAATCGCCACCATTCCCGGCGCGGAACAGTGAAAATCCAGGCATGAGGCCGGGTGGGGTGAATGGAGAGGGCGAAAGCGGAACTGCTCTAGCGTAACCATAGCCAGACTCCCGTT
>DKMV01000130.1 GCA_002469605.1 Leclercia sp. UBA7405 | reverse complement strand
GAAATGGAAGCCCAGGTGCTGGACTCCATGGACCTGGAACGCGAACGCGGCATTACCATTAAAGCCCAGAGCGTGACGCTGGATTTCAAAGCGTCCGATGGCGAAACCTACCAGCTTAACTTTATCGACACCCCAGGCCACGTTGACTTCTCCTATGAAGTTTCCCGTTCGCTGGCGGCCTGCGAAGGCGCTCTGCTGGTGGTAGATGCCGGGCAAGGCGTGGAAGCGCAGACCCTGGCAAACTGCTACACCGCCATGGAAATGGATCTGGAAGTGGTGCCGGTACTGAACAAAATCGACCTTCCTGCAGCCGATCCCGAGCGCGTGGCGGAAGAGATTGAAGACATTGTCGGTATTGATGCTGCCGATGCCGTGCGCTGCTCGGCCAAAACCGGCGTGGGCGTGACCGACGTGCTGGAACGCCTGGTGCGTGATATCCCGCCGCCGGAAGGCGATCCGGATGGCCCGCTGCAGGCGCTGATCATCGACTCCTGGTTCGATAACTACCTGGGCGTGGTGTCGCTGGTGCGTATTAAAAACGGCACCATGCGCAAGGGCGACAAGATCAAGGTGATGAGCACCGGTCAGGTTTATAACGCCGACCGTCTGGGCATTTTCACCCCGAAACAGGTCGATCGTACCGAGCTGAAATGCGGCGAAGTAGGCTGGCTGGTCTGCGCGATTAAAGACATCCTGGGCGCGCCGGTAGGCGATACCCTGACCCAGGCGCGTAACCCGGCAGATAAAGCGCTGCCTGGCTTCAAAAAGGTGAAACCGCAGGTTTATGCGGGGCTGTTCCCGGTCAGTTCTGATGACTATGAAAACTTCCGCGATGCGCTTGGCAAGCTGAGCCTCAACGATGCCTCCCTGTTCTATGAGCCAGAAAGCTCAACGGCGCTGGGCTTTGGTTTCCGCTGCGGCTTCCTTGGCCTGCTGCACATGGAGATCATTCAGGAGCGTCTGGAGCGTGAATACGACCTGGATCTCATCACCACTGCACCGACCGTAGTTTATGAAGTAGAGACCACCTCCAAAGAGGTTATCTACGTCGACAGCCCGTCCAAGCTGCCGCCGCTGAACAACATTTCCGAACTGCGTGAGCCGATCGCCGAATGTCACATGCTGCTGCCGCAGGAGTATCTGGGCAACGTTATTACGCTGTGCGTCGAAAAACGCGGCGTGCAGACCAACATGGTCTATCACGGCAAACAGGTTGCGCTAACCTATGACATCCCGATGGCAGAAGTGGTACTCGACTTCTTTGACCGTCTGAAGTCCACCTCCCGCGGCTATGCGTCGCTGGATTATAACTTCAAGCGCTTCCAGGCTTCTAACATGGTGCGCGTCGATGTGCTGATTAACGGCGAGCGCGTAGATGCGCTGGCGCTGATCACCCACAACGATAATGCCCCTTACCGTGGCCGCGAGCTGGTGGAGAAGATGAAAGAGCTTATCCCTCGTCAGCAGTTTGATATCGCGATCCAGGCCGCCATCGGCAACCACATTATCGCGCGCTCTACCGTGAAACAGCTGCGTAAAAACGTCCTGGCAAAATGCTATGGCGGTGACGTTAGCCGTAAGAAGAAACTGCTGCAGAAGCAGAAAGAAGGTAAGAAGCGTATGAAGCAGGTCGGTAACGTTGAGCTGCCGCAGGAAGCGTTCCTCGCCATTCTGCACGTAGGTAAAGACGGCAAATAATCCTTAAGGAGTTGGCATGGCGAACATGTTTGCCCTGATCCTGGTCATTGCGACACTGGTGACGGGGGTATTGTGGTGTCTGGATAAGTTTATTTTTGCCCCTAAACGTCGTGAACGTCAGGCTGCCGCGCAGGCAGCCACTGGCGATGGGCTGGATAAGAAGACCCTGAAGAAAGTCGGCCCGAAACCGGGCTGGCTGGAGACGGGGGCCTCGGTCTTTCCGGTGCTGGCAATTGTTTTGGTGGTGCGTTCCTTCATATATGAACCCTTCCAGATCCCTTCAGGTTCGATGATGCCAACGCTGCTGATTGGTGATTTTATCCTTGTGGAGAAGTTTGCCTACGGGATTAAAGATCCGATTTACCAGAAGACCTTAATCGAAACCGGTCATCCAAAACGTGGCGATATCGTGGTGTTTAAATATCCTGACGATCCGCGTCTGGACTACATTAAACGCGCGGTTGGCCTGCCGGGTGACAAGGTGACCTATAACCCGGTCACCAAAGAGGTGACGGTACAGCCAGGCTGCAGCTCCGGCACGGCCTGTGAAAACGCGCTGCCTGTTACCTATTCGAATGTGGAAGAGAGCGATTTCGTGCAGACCTTCGCCCGTCGTAACGGCGGCGAGGCGACCAGCGGTTTCTTCCAGCTGCCGAAAGGTGAGAGCAAAGAGAACGGCATCCGCCTCAGCGAGCGCAAAGAGACGCTGGGTGATGTGACCCACCGTATTCTGACCGTCTCCATCGCGCAGGACCAGCTGGGGATGTACTACCATCAGCAGGGTCAGCAGCTGGCGACCTGGATCGTACCGCCGGGACACTACTTCATGATGGGTGATAACCGCGATAACTCCGCGGACAGCCGTTACTGGGGCTTTGTGCCTGAAGCGAATCTGGTGGGTAAAGCCACGGCAATCTGGATGAGCTTCGAAAAACAGGAAGGTGAATGGCCGACCGGTGTACGCCTGAATCGTATTGGCGGAATTCATTAATTCTTGAGATATGAACACATCGCCCGCTTAATTGAGGGCGATGTGAATTATTTCGGCGATAAATCTCTTCAGACTAACGACAACCCCTGTCGTTGCGTATAGAATATTCCCCCGAAGTTTAAGGTTGGCGCTGATTCAGTGCCACGGCACACGAAACCGCGTTGGCTATTTCAGGACGGTTTCGTGTGCTGCATTTTTGACGCATTCATTCTATTGGTATCGCATGAACCCCATCGTAATAAATCGGCTTCAACGCAAGCTGGGCTACACTTTTCAGCATCAGGAGTTGTTGCAACAGGCATTAACCCACCGCAGTGCCAGCAGCAAACACAACGAGCGCCTCGAGTTCTTAGGCGACTCTATTTTAAGTTACGTTATTGCCAATGCGCTTTATCACCGCTTCCCGCGTGTGGATGAGGGCGACATGAGCCGCATGCGCGCAACCCTGGTACGAGGCAACACGCTGGCAGAGATCGCCCGCGAGTTCGAACTGGGCGAGTGCCTGCGTCTTGGGCCCGGTGAGCTGAAAAGTGGCGGCTTCCGCCGTGAATCTATCCTTGCGGATACGGTTGAAGCGCTAATCGGTGGCGTGTTCCTCGACAGCGATATTCAGACGGTCGAGCAGCTGATCCTGAACTGGTATCAGACGCGTCTGGACGAAATCAGCCCTGGCGATAAACAAAAAGATCCGAAAACCCGTTTGCAGGAGTATCTGCAGGGTCGCCATCTCCCGCTGCCATCCTATCTGGTGGTGCAGGTGCGTGGCGAAGCACACGATCAGGAATTTACCATCCATTGCCAGGTCAGCGGCCTGAGTGAACCGGTGGTGGGCACTGGTTCAAGCCGTCGTAAGGCGGAACAGGCTGCCGCCGAACAGGCGTTAAAAATGCTGGAGCTGGAATGAGCGAAGACAAAACCTATTGCGGATTTATTGCCATCGTCGGGCGACCGAACGTTGGCAAATCCACCCTGTTGAATAATCTGCTCGGGCAGAAGATTTCAATCACTTCACGCAAGGCGCAGACCACGCGCCACCGTATTGTAGGCATTCATACCGAAGGGCCGTATCAGGCAATTTATGTTGATACCCCGGGCCTGCATATGGAAGAGAAGCGTGCCATCAACCGCCTGATGAACAAGGCGGCG
>DKMV01000317.1 GCA_002469605.1 Leclercia sp. UBA7405 | reverse complement strand
ACGGACTGGAAAGTAATGCATATCTATTAGATTACCGGGATTTACACCTTAATGAAACCATCTATTACATTTTACAAAAATATCAAAATATCCTGAAAGGATTTCCTGGATGAAAAAAACAATACTGATCTTGCTGTTATGCTCATTATTAACGGGCTGCCCCGGCGGCAAACGAGCACCAAAAACCCGCTCCACATTTATTAATGGAGATTATCTTTGTTTTAGCATCAATAAGAACGACGTGTTAGATTATTATGTTATTTATTCGAGTGAAAATCTAAAAAGCCCTATAATTAAAGCTTCTGATAATATCAACCTCAATGTATCTTATCCCAATACCTGTATAAACATTAAATGGAAATATGGATATAGCTATACCGTTTCCTACGGACTAAATAACAAAGATTATCATCATGAGTTTTTTATTGATAATAACGGAATGTTAACACATACAGGAGAATTCTAATGTCACTACCCGCTTATTTATTTCTCTACGACGAAAATGGAACGCAGGTTCAGGGTAACTGCGTGATGCCAGGCCGTGAAGGTGCGATAGAGATCATGAACAGTAGCTATGGCGTAAAACAGAGCGTCGATGGCCATACCGGAAATATGACCGGCACGAGACAACACGATCCTGTGGTCCTACATAAGCAACTGGACAGGATTAGTCCTTGGCTCGCCGTCGCCGTTTGCGAAAGCAAGCGCCTGCAAAAAGCGGTTATCAAATATTATGAAATTGCTGATGCCGGTATCGAAACCGAAATCTATACCATCACGCTTGATAGCGTGGTTATCGCCGCCGTGGAATTTACCCATGTCTATTATCCGGGCAGCTCGGCGCCCAATATGCATGAGGTGGTAAAGCTTCGCTCACGCAGTATTGAGTGGCACTACGTTAAAAGTAATATCAAATATAGTGATGCCTGGCTTAAACCAGAAAAGAGAGAATCAACAGACGTATGATCTCTTCTACCCCAAACTATCGGCGCCGTATCCCAGTACGGCGCCGATCCCTCAACACATCTACACGTCCGGGAACATAACGCTATTCCCCGGCGCCTCCCTGTGCAGGTGGATAAAGTTCAGGTGCCGCTCGTACTGATCCAGAATATCGGTAATCACCTGCTCTTTGCTGTAATCCATCAGGTCATTCCCCTGGCTCCCCTCCAGCAGGAAGGTCTCCAGCCGGTAGTAGGTGGATTTACCGCTACGGGCGCGGTAGGTAAAGCCCGGCACCGAATACTGCTGCGGCCAGATCTGGTAGACAAAGTTCTGTTCGTCGCCCATATCCACCAGCAGATCCAGATGCCCCAGGGTCTCGCCCTCTTCCGGCGGCAGGTTTTTCAACTCGACGCGTGCGCCGCGCAGCTTCAGCTCCTGAGCCACCTCTTCCATCGCCGGGAAACAGACCGTCTCCATCATCTGGCTGGTATAGCGCGTGCCAGGATAGTTCATCAGGCGCGACAGGCGCTTCTTCCAGCTCAGGCGATCCTGGGTTCCCATCGGGCGCGGGGCGGTATCCCGGTTGGCGCTCTCCCGGCGATAATCTTCCACCTTCAGCGACTTATAGAGCCCCGCCATCACAAAGAAGATTACAAAGCTGAACGGCAGCCCCATGATCACCGTGGTGTTTTGCAGGGCCGAAATGCCGTTGGTCATCAGCATGCCAAGCGTCAGCAGACCGATAGCCACCGACCAGAAGATCCGCAGCCAGTTCGGCGCATCGCTGTTAATGTCCTTCAGCTTCGAGGTGAAGTTCCCCAGCACCAGCGCGCCGGAGTCCGCCGAGGTGACGTAGAACAGCAGGCCGGTGATGGTGGCCACCGAGGCGCTAAAGGTAAAGGCGGGATACTGCGCCAGCAGGCTATAGAAGCCGCGCTCCGGGTGCGCCATCGCCTCCTGGGCAAAGGCCGCATCGCCGTGAATGATCTCGTGCAGGGCGCTGTTGCCAAAGACCGACAGCCACAGAAGGGTAAAGGTGAACGGAATAATCAGCGTACCCAGCACAAACTGACGGATGGTGCGCCCACGCGAAATACGCGCCAGGAACAGGCCAACGAACGGCGACCACGCCACCCACCACGCCCAGAAGAAGAGCGTCCAGTTGTTCATCCACTCCACCGGGCGATCAAAGGCGAAGCTGTTCAGCGTCATGCCCATAAAGCGGTTCACATAGTCACCGACGTTCAGCACTAAGGCGTTGAGCAGGAACGAGGTGTCGCCCATAAAGAGCACAAACAGGATTAAGCCCAGCGCCAGCGCCACGTTCAGCTCGGAAAGCACGCGGATGCCCTTATCGACCCCGGAGGTGACCGATATGGTGGCGATAATCACCGACAGCGCAATCAGCGCCGCTTTGGCCGCCATCGAGTCCGGGATATCAAAGAGCACGCTCAGGCCATAGTTGAGCTGCACCACGCCGATCCCAAGCGTGGTGGCAATGCCGAAGATGGTGCCAATCACCGCCGCAATATCCACGCTGTGGCCGATGGGTCCGTTAATCTTTTTACCGAAGATCGGATAGAGCGCAGAGCGGATAGTCAGGGGCAAATTATAACGATAGCTAAAGTATCCGAGCGCCATCCCCATCAGGGCATACATCGACCAGCCGGTCAGGCCGTAGTGGAACAACGTCCAGACCATCGCCTGGCGCGCGGCCTCCATCGTCTGCCCCGCCCCTTCCGGCGGCTGCATATACTGCGTCACCGGTTCGGCCACCGAGAAGAACATCAGATCGATGCCAATCCCGGCGGCAAACAGCATGGCCGCCCAGCTCAGCAGGCTGAACTCCGGTTTTGACTGCTCGGGCCCGAGCTTGACCGAGCCAAAGCGCGAGCAGGCAATGCAGACCACAAAAACAATATAGAGCGTCGCCGCCAGCAAATAGTACCAGCCGAAGGTCTTCGACACCCAGTTGAGGGTGCGTCCAATCCACTCGGCCGAAAACTCTCTAAAGAAGATCGTCGTCAGGGAAAACAACAAAATCAGTCCTGCGGACGTGTAGAACACAACAGGATTGATTTTGTCCTTTTCTCTGTTCTGCGAAAGATCTGTCATCCAGTATCCCCACCTTTTTTGTAACTATTGAAATCCAAAATCGCAACAATTAAGACACATTTTATATTGAACGTCCAATCAAAAACCGCTTTAATACATAACCAACGCTGATGAATGGAGTGGCAATAATGCCCAAACTGGGGATGCAGCCGATCCGGCGCAGGCAGCTTATCGACGCCACGCTGGAAGCAATAAATGAAGTGGGCATGCACGATGCAACCATCGCGCAGATCGCCCGTCGGGCGGGCGTCTCTACCGGGATCATCAGCCACTACTTCAGGGATAAAAACGGTCTGCTGGAAGCGACGATGCGCGACATCACCGGCCAGCTGCGCGATGCGGTCTTAAGCCGCCTGCGCGCTCTGCCCGACGGCAGCGCGGAGCAGCGATTACAGGCGATCGTCGGCGGCAACTTCGATGAAACCCAAATCAGCGGCGCGGCGATGAAGGCCTGGCTGGCCTTCTGGGCGAGCAGCATGCACCAGCCGATGCTCTACCGTCTGCAGCAAGTGAGCAGCCGCCGCCTGCTGTCGAATCTGGTGTACGAGTTTCGCCGCGAGCTGCCGCGCGAGCAGGCGCAGGAGGCGGGCTACGGTCTTGCAGCCCTGATTGACGGGCTCTGGCTGCGCGCGGCCCTGAGCGGCAAGCCGCTCGATAAGACCCTGGCCCAGTCGCTGACCAGCCACTTTATCAGTCAGCATTTACCCACCGATTAACCGAGGAGAATTTATGTCCCGAATGGCAGAACAGCAGCTTTATATCAATGGTGGTTATACATCGGCCACCAGCGGTCGCACCTTCGAGACCATCAACCCGGCCAACGGTGAGGTTCTGGCGACCGTTCAGGCCGCCGGACGAGACGACGTGGATCGCGCCGTCGAGAGCGCAACGCGTGGGCAGAAAATCTGGGCGGCAATGACCGCAATGGAGCGCTCGCGCATTCTGCGCCGCGCGGTCGACATCCTGCGCGAGCGCAACGACGAGCTGGCGAAGCTTGAGACCCTCGACACCGGTAAGGCCTTCTCTGAGACCTCCACCGTCGATATCGTCACCGGCGCCGACGTGCTGGAGTACTACGCGGGGCTGATCCCGGCGCTGGAAGGCAGCCAGATCCCCCTGCGCGACAGCTCCTTCGTCTACACCCGCCGGGAGCCGCTGGGCGTGGTGGCGGGTATCGGCGCGTGGAACTACCCGATCCAGATCGCCCTGTGGAAATCGGCCCCGGCGCTGGCAGCGGGCAATGCGATGATCTTCAAGCCGAGCGAAGTGACGCCGCTCACCGCCCTTAAGCTTGCGGAGATCTACACCGAAGCGGGCCTGCCGGACGGCGTGTTTAACGTCCTGCCGGGCGTGGGCGCCGAAACCGGCCAGTTCCTTACCGAGCATTCCGGCATCGAAAAAGTCTCCTTCACCGGCGGCGTTGCCAGCGGCAAAAAGGTGATGGCCAACGCGGCGGCCTCCTCCCTGAAAGAGGTGACCATGGAGCTGGGGGGCAAATCGCCGCTGATCGTCTTCGACGACGCGGATCTTGATATGGCGGCCGACATCGCCATGATGGCCAACTTCTTCAGCTCCGGCCAGGTGTGCACCAACGGCACCCGCGTCTTTGTGCCTGCGAAGTATAAAGCCGAATTTGAGCAGAAAATTGTCGAGCGCGTGGGCCGCATCCGTGCGGGCGATCTGTTCGATGAACAGACCAACTTTGGTCCGCTGGTGAGCTTCCCGCACCGGGACAACGTGCTGCGCTACATCGCCAAAGGCAAAGAAGAAGGGGCACGCGTGCTCTGCGGCGGCGACGTGCTGAAGGGCGACGACTTTGACCAGGGCGCGTGGGTGGCCCCCACCGTCTTTACCGACTGCACCGACGAGATGACCATCGTGCGCGAAGAGATCTTCGGCCCGGTGATGTCCATCCTCACCTATGAAAACGACGAAGAGGTGATTCGCCGCGCCAACGACACCGACTACGGCCTGGCGGCGGGCATCGTCACCCGCGATCTGAACCGCGCCCACGCCGCTATCCATCAGCTCGAAGCGGGCATCTGCTGGATCAATACCTGGGGTGAATCCGCCGCAGAGATGCCGGTAGGCGGCTACAAACACTCCGGCATTGGCCGCGAGAACGGCGTGATGACGCTGCAAAGCTACACCCAGGTGAAGTCCATCCAGGTTGAGATGGGTAAATTCCAGTCCATATTTTAACCGGGAGGTTTATTTGCAATTTGACTACATCATTATTGGTGCCGGCTCTGCCGGCAACGTACTGGCAACACGACTGACGGAAGATGCGAATACCACCGTTCTGCTGCTTGAGGCAGGCGGGCCGGATTACCGCCTTGACTTCCGCACCCAGATGCCCGCCGCGCTGGCGTATCCGCTGCAGGGCAAGCGCTATAACTGGGCTTATGAGACAGAGCCTGAGCCACACATGAACAACCGCCGCATGGAGTGCGGACGCGGCAAAGGGCTGGGCGGCTCGTCGCTCATCAACGGCATGTGCTACGTGCGCGGCAACGCCCTGGATCTCGATAACTGGGCGAAAGTACCGGGCCTTGAGCACTGGAGTTATCTCAACTGCCTGCCCTACTACCGCAAGGCCGAGAGCCGCGACGTGGGGGCTAACGACTACCACGGCAGTAACGGCCCGGTGAGCGTCACCACCTCTAAACCGGGCGTGAATCCGCTGTTTGAGGCGATGATTGAGGCGGGCGTGCAGGCGGGCTATCCGCGCACGGACGATCTCAACGGCTACCAGCAGGAGGGCTTCGGCCCGATGGACCGGACGGTGACGCCGCAGGGCCGACGCGCCAGTACCGCGCGCGGCTATCTGGATCAGGCAAAACAGCGTCCGAATCTGACCATCCGCACCCACGCCATGACCGATCACATTATTTTTGACGGCAAGCGCGCGGTGGGCGTGGAGTGGCTGGAGGGCGAGAGCAGCATCCCGTCGAAGGCGACCGCCAACAAGGAAGTTTTGCTCTGCGCGGGGGCTATCGCCTCGCCGCAGATCCTGCAGCGCTCCGGCGTGGGCAGCGCCGAGCTGCTGAAGCAGTTCGATATCCCGCTGGTGCACGATCTGCCCGGCGTGGGGGAGAACCTACAGGATCACCTGGAGATGTATCTCCAGTACGAGTGCAAAGAGCCGGTCTCCCTCTACCCTGCCCTGCAGTGGTGGAACCAGCCGAAGATTGGCGCCGAGTGGCTGTTTGGCGGCACCGGCGTGGGGGCCAGCAACCACTTCGAAGGGGGCGGGTTTATCCGCAGCCGGGAAGAATTTGAGTGGCCGAACATTCAGTACCACTTCCTGCCGGTGGCGATTAACTACAACGGCTCCAACGCGGTAAAAGAGCACGGATTCCAGTGTCACGTCGGCTCCATGCGCTCGCCGAGCCGCGGCCACGTGCGCATCAAATCCCGCGATCCGCACCAGCATCCGGCAATTCTGTTTAACTATATGTCCCACGAGCAGGACTGGCAGGAGTTCCGCGACGCCATCCGCATCACCCGCGAGATCATGCACCAGCCGGCGCTGGATAAATACCGCGGCCGGGAGATAAGCCCGGGGGCGGAGTGCCAGACCGACGAGCAGCTGGACGAGTTCGTGCGTAACCATGCCGAAACCGCCTTCCACCCGTGCGGCACCTGCAAGATGGGCGTCGACGAGATGGCAGTGGTGGACGGCGAATGCCGCGTCCACGGGCTGGAGGGGCTGCGCGTGGTGGATGCCTCTATCATGCCGCAGATCGTCACCGGCAACCTGAACGCCACCACCATCATGATTGGCGAGAAGATTGCCGACGCCATTCGCGGGCGCGAGCCGCTGGCGAAAAGCACGGCCGCCTATTATGTGGCGAACGGGGCACCGGTTCGCCTCTAAGGGCACCTCTCCCCCTATCCAGCGGATGGGGGGAGAAACCGCGTGCGACTTATCGTTGCAGGCAAGGCGCGATAAGCCTTCCGAGCGCCTCGTTAACCGCTTTCGATCCGGCAATTAACGTAATAGCAGTGGTTCTGTCCCCTTTGCCACCGCTCATATCCACCCGCGCAATTCGCTGCCCGTCCCGCGAGATATCAAAAAAGTTGGGGCTATCCTGCTCCGGGAAAATGCTCTCCACGTCGTAGCCGCGGGCCTCCAGCACGTCTCGCATGCACTCATACCGCCAGACCACTCCCGGTCGCGCCGACACCGAATAAGGCTCATATACCGTTGCATCGCCGAAGGGGCGGATCAGGCCGCACGCCACCAGCAGAGAGGCGGCCAGGATAATGCCAATAAATTTCATTGTTTTTCCACTACCTACAGAGACGCCCGGAATGAGCGCCTGCCCTTATAGCGGCAAAAGGTACGTCGCCTGGCCGATAAATTCAACTTTTTGTTGATAATTACACATCATGCGTATAATTTAAGCCCGTCGGCCCCGCCATGGTAGAGTGACGCCCCGGTAACTGATAACGATGCAGACGAAGGATTAACGATGAAATCAGACTACAGGCAGCAGATTGAACTGATTTCCGGGCCGCTCGAGGCGGCCATGGAGGCGATGGCGGGCACCTTATCGGCAAACCAGGAGGTTGTTTTACACGATCTCACCACCCCGGATAGCTCGATTGTAAAAATTATCAATGGGCACGTCAGCGGGCGTGGCACGGGCGATCATCTGCTGTCCGGCCCGGAAAGGGATAAAGGATTTGCCCTGGTGCTCAATAAAAGCAAAGACGGTAAGCCGAGGACGTTAAAAGACTACAAAACGGTGACCGCATCGGGGAAGGTGCTGATTAGCGCCTCTACCCTCTACTATGCTGATGATGGTCAGCCGTTGATCGCTTTCTGTATCAATGTCGATACCTCGCCGTATGAGCAACTACGCAAAAGTCTCGACGCGATAATAGCCACTGCGCCGGCTGACGCTGAAGGTGCGGAGACGAATCTGGGTGGGCTGATTGAGCAGTCGATTCAGGAGCTCATTGAAAAACATTCGGTCTCCGGCAAGAAAATACAGAAAGCGCAGCGGTTGAAAATCGTCGCTGAAATGCAGGCAAAAGGTATTTTCAAGATGCGGGGCGGCGTACAACATGCCGCCCAGGCGCTGGGCGTAACGCGCTATACGGTTTATAACGACCTCGAGGTAATAAGTGAAAATTAACGGTTCACAACGCATTCCGTTTTACCAGGTTGACGCCTTCTCTACCGGGCCTTTTACGGGCAATCCCGCCGCCGTTTGCCTGCTGGAGGCATGGCCGGAAGATGCGCTGCTTCAGCGCATTGCCACGGAAAATAACCTGTCGGAAACCGCCTTTGTGGTGAAACAGGACGAGGGATTTGCGCTGCGCTGGTTTACCCCGGCAACGGAGGTGGATCTCTGCGGCCACGCCACTCTCGCCGCCGCAAGCGTGCTATTGGGCGGTGAAAACGGCGAACGCCTGCGCTTTTTTACCCGCAGCGGCGAACTGACCGTGACCGCCGATATAGGCACCTTTACCCTCGACTTCCCGCGGGTTAAACCGTCCCGCATAGCCGCCCCGCAGGGGCTGCTGTCGGCGCTTGGCATTGAGCAGGGAGCCTGTGAATTCTGGCAGGCGTCCGATCTTATCGTGGTGCTGGACGATGAAGCCCAGCTTGACGGTATCACGCCTGATTTTACCGCCCTGGCAACGTTCGACGTGCGCGGCGTGGTGGTGACCGCCCCCTCGCGCACCTTTGATTTTCGCTCCCGCTGGTTCGGCCCGCAGGTGGGCGTAAACGAAGATCCGGTTACCGGCTCTGCCCATACTTTCCTGGCTCCGCTGTGGAGCGAGAAACTGGGGAAGACGCGGTTACATGCCCAGCAGGGCGGCAGCCGTAAAGGGGAGCTTATTTGCGAAATGAAAGATAACGATCGCGTCGCGCTTTCTGGCGAAGCATATCGGGTAATAGAAGGCGTGCTTATTTTATAATTACCAATAAGAGGTTATTTTAATCCAGAACTACTGCTGCAATAATATTATTTCTATTTTGCTATTTATTGAACAACCGCTCCGCCCTTTTTCCTGAGGTGAAAAATGACGTTATCTAAATGCGTAGCCGCGTTAATTGCCGCGGTTACCATTGAAGTTATCGCCACGACTTTATTATCGCTTTCGAATAGTTTTCAACGACCGGTCATTGGCATGACGGCGCTAATTTTCTATGGCCTGAGCTATTACTGTTTATCGCTGGCGCTGCGCCGGATCCATATTGGCGTGGCCTACGCCATCTGGTCTGCGGTGGGAATACTCAGCATTACATTTATTCAGGGGCGCTACTTTGACTTTCTTATGTCCCATGAGACGGTTATCGGACTGAGCATGGTAATTACCGGCACGTTAATTCTTAATCTCGCCATTAAACAAAATAAATAAAATATCACCTCATATGTTTAACATTTTAAGCTATTTATGTTGGCTTTTTATTTCCGTCTCTATGGAAGTTATCGCCACGCTGTTATTACCTAAAACGAATAACTTTAAAATAACCTCGCTCGCTATAGTATGCCTGGCCTGTTACGCCATCTCATTCTATGCCCTGTCAATGTTAATGGGCTGGATCTCACCTGTGGTGGCTTACGCCATCTGGTCCGGGATGGGCATTGTAATGATCACGCTTGTAAGTAGCATCTTTTACCCGCTGCGCACCAGCGCCCTCGAAAAACTGGGGATCTGCTGCATCGTGGCCGGGCTGATTGTGATTGCGTTTTAACAGGAGAGGCAAAATGCATACCGATGCCCTTTCACCGCGGGTGACCCAGCTTCGCGATACCTATTTACGGGCAAAGCCCTTTATCTCGGCCCACCGGGCGCGTAACGTGACCGCCGTGTACCGGGAAAACCCGGGGATGAATAACAGCCTGCTCCGGGCGCTGGCCTTTCGCCGGGCCTGTGAGCACGCCCCTTTGTACGTTGCAGAAAATGAACTGATCGTCAGCCACCCGGCGGGCGGCGCGCGTGGGGGAGAGATCTCTCCCGAGATAAGCTGGCGCTGGGTGGCTGAGGAGCTTGATAACCTGCCGCACCGGGCGCAGGACCCCTATCAGATTGACGACGAGACAAAGCGCCTGCTGCGGGAAGAGGTGTTTCCCTTCTGGGAGGGGCGCTCCCTGGATGAGATGGCACAAACGCAGCTTGCCACCCTGGGGCTGTGGGAGTGGTGCCATGACGATGGCATTTGCGACGTCACTATCAAGACCCAGAACGGCGGCGGCGACTCCTGCCCGGGCTATGACAACATCCTGCTTATCAAAGGGATAAAAGGGATTCGCGACGAGGCGGCAGCACACCTTGCTGCACTCGACCCGGCGACGCCCGAAGGCAACGATGCCTTCTGCTTTTATACCGCCATGCTGCACACCTGCGACGGCGTGGTGGCCTACGCCCGGCGCTACAGCCAGTATCTTCACCAGCTGGCAGAGGCTGCCGGCTCGCCCGAGCGCCGTGAAGAGCTGCTGCATCTTGCGGCTATCTGCGCCCGCGTACCCGAACATCCGCCGCGCACCTTCCACGAGGCGCTTCAGGCCATCTGGTTTGTACACTCCCTTTTTATGCTGGAAGAGAACCAGACCGGCATCTCCCTGGGCCGCGTCGATCAGTATCTCTGGCCGCTGCTGATTATCAATGATGCCAGTCTGAGCACCGCCGTGGCGGGGGTAAAAAGCATGATCAAAAGCAGCGGCGGCCCGACGCAGTGGAATGAAGTGATGGCGGCGATGTTATTAACCCTGATCCCACCGGTTGTGGTGGTTCTTGTAATGCAGCGCGCGTTTGTGCGTGGCCTGGTGGAGAATGAGAAATAGATGGCAGGCGTAACCTTACAGAGCGTGACGAAATCGTATGACGGCAAAAATGCGGTGATCCAGCCGCTGACCATCACCATCAACGAGGGCGAGTTTATGGTGATGGTGGGGCCCTCCGGCTGCGGCAAGTCGACGCTGCTGCGCATNNAGTATCTCTGGCCGCTGCTGAAGCGCGATCTGGACGACGGCACTCTCTCCCTGCCCCAGGCAGAGGAGCTGCTCTGCTGCTGGCTTATTAAAATGGCGGAGACCCTGTGGATCTGCAGCGAACCGACGGCGATGTATTTTGCCGGCTATCAGCCCTTTATCAACCTGGTGGTGGGCGGCCAGAAGCGCGAAGGGGGCGATGCCACTAACCCGCTGACGCTGCTGATTATGGACTGCTCGGCGCGGTTAAAGATTTACCAGCCGGGGCTGGCGGTGCGTATTCATAACCAGTCCCCGCAGCCTTTTATGCGCAAAGTGGTTGAGGTGGTGCAGAGCGGAATGGGGTTTCCGGCCTGCCACTTCGACGATGCCCATATCCGGATGATGTTGCACAAAGGGTTCAGCTATGAGGACGCCCGCGACTACTGCCTGATGGGCTGCGTCGAGCCACAAAAGTCCGGCAAGATGTATCAGTGGACCTCGGTGGGTTACACCACCTTTACCGCCGCCATCGAGCTGGCGCTACATAACGGCCTGGGGCGGGCCGGCAGACAGCGCGGCCCCGCCACGGG
>DKMV01000241.1 GCA_002469605.1 Leclercia sp. UBA7405 | reverse complement strand
TCGGTGAACGACGATCTGCACCACTTTACCGAACGTCTTGGCATCAACGAGGCGGAATCGCTGCTGCTGCCAAGCCCGTTCGATTACGCGACCCAGGCGCTGCTCTGCGTCCCGCGCAACCTGCCGCTGCCCAATCAGCCCGGCGCCGCGCGCCATCTGGCGGCGATGCTGAAGCCGATGATCGAGGCCAACAATGGCCGCTGCTTTATGCTATGCACCTCCCACGCGATGATGCGCGATCTGGCCGAGCAGTTCCGCGCTACCATGACGCTGCCGGTGCTGTTGCAGGGCGAGACCAGCAAAGGCCAGCTGCTGCAGCAGTTTGTCAGCCACGGCAACGCCCTGCTGGTGGCCACCAGCAGCTTCTGGGAAGGGGTGGACGTGCGCGGCGATGCCCTGTCGCTGGTGATCATCGATAAACTACCCTTCACCTCGCCGGACGATCCGCTGCTGAAGGCGCGCATGGAAGATTGCCGCCTGCGCGGGGGCGATCCCTTCGACGAGGTCCAGCTCCCGGATGCGGTGATCACCCTCAAGCAGGGGGTAGGGCGCCTGATCCGCGACGTGGACGACCGGGGCGTGCTGGTCATCTGCGACAACCGGCTGGTGATGCGCCCCTACGGTGCCACCTTTATTGCCAGCCTGCCGCCGGCGCCCCGCACGCGGGACATTAATCGGGCGGTGCGCTTTCTCGCCGCGCCAGGGGCGGAGTAATTTGCCCCGGAGTGTGCTAAGATGCGCGCCATTTTGTGACTGACCCACTGCGAGAGCGCGACAACCAATGCGAATTCTGGCTATTGATACCGCCACAGAGGCCTGTTCCGTTGCCCTGTGGAATGACGGTGCCATCTCTGCTCATTTCGAAGAGTGCCCCCGGGAACACACCCAGCGCATTTTGCCGCTGGTGAAGACGATCCTCACCCAGGGCGAAACCTCCTTAACCGACCTCGACGCGCTGGCCTTTGGCCGCGGTCCGGGCAGCTTTACCGGCGTGCGTATCGGCATCGGTATCGCCCAGGGGCTGGCGCTGGGCGCCGACCTGCCGATGATAGGCGTCTCCACCCTGGCAACCATGGCGCAGGGCGCGTGGCGTCTCACCAGGGCTACCCGCGTGCTGGCGGCCATCGATGCGCGCATGGGAGAAGTCTACTGGGCGGAGTATACCCGCGATGAGCAGGGCGTCTGGCACGGCGAAGCGAGCGAAGCGGTGCTGAAACCCGAAGCGGTCAGCGAGCGTCTTAAGCAGCTCTCCGGCAGCTGGGCTACCGTCGGCACCGGCTGGAAAGCCTGGCCGGACATGGCTCGCGACAGCGGCCTGACCCTGCAAGAGGGCAAGGTCCTGCTGCCAGAAGCTGAAGATATGTTGCCTATCGCCTGCCAGCTTTTGGCCGCCGGTAAAACCGTCGCGGTCGAACACGCCGAACCGGTTTATTTACGAAACGAGGTGGCCTGGAAGAAACTTCCGGGCCGCGCGTGAATCTCAGTAACAGGAACTGAGAAAAAGGAGTCGCATCATGGCGGTTCATAAAAATGCAGTACGCCTGTTGGCGGCCGGCGCGGTCGCGCTGGCATTAAGCGGATGCGTATCCGTCCCCGATGCCATCAAAGGCAGCAGCCCCACCCCGCAGCAAGATCTGGTGCGGGTGATGAACGCGCCTGAGTTATACGTCGGCCAGGAGGCGCGCTTCGGCGGTAAAGTGGTTGAGATCTATAACCAGCAGGGCAAAACCCGGCTGGAGATCGCCACCGTCCCGCTGGATAGGGGCGCGCGCCCGATGCTGGGTGAAGCGTCACGCGGGCGCATCTACGCGGACGTTAACGGTTTCCTGGACCCGGTAGATTTCCGCGGGCAGCTGGTCACCGTCGTCGGGCCGATCACCGGTTCGGTAGAGGGGAAAGTGGGTAACACTCCCTATAAGTTTATGACCATGCAGGCCAACGGCTATAAGCGCTGGCACCTAACCCAGCAGGTGATGATGCCGCCACAGCCGATCGATCCCTGGATGTGGGGTGCTTATCCGTACCGCTACGGCGGCTATGGCGGCTGGGGCTGGTATAACCCTGGCCCCGCACGCGTTCAGACCGTAGTAACAGAGTAACCTCCTGTTATTACTGATAAAGAAACAGCGGCCTTGCCGCTGTTTCGCTTTTTATACGCTTATAAGAAAAATAAATAGTGACCTGCTTCGCACCCCTGAAAGCGGACAATTAATAAACTGGTACGCTGAGTTAATATAATGTTAACACTTTGTATTTAACCGGGGTTGTGATGACGACAAATACTCATTTCAGAGGTGATTCATTGAATAAGGTTTGGCTAAACCGTTATCCCGCAGATGTTCCTGCGGAGATCAATCCTGACCGCTATCAATCCCTGGTTGAACTGTTTGAACACTCGGTGGCGCGCTACGCCGACCAGCCCGCGTTTGTGAACATGGGCGAGGTGATGACCTTCCGCAAGCTGGAGGAGCGCAGCCGGGCTTTTGCCGCCTATTTACAGCAGGGCCTGGGCCTGCAGAAAGGCGACCGGGTGGCGCTGATGATGCCCAACCTGCTGCAGTATCCGGTGGCGCTGTTTGGTATTTTGCGTGCCGGTATGATCGTGGTGAACGTTAACCCGCTCTATACGCCGCGCGAGCTGGAGCACCAGCTAAACGACAGCGGGGCGGCGGCGATTATTATCGTCTCCAACTTTGCCCACACCCTGGAAAAGGTGGTGGACAAAACCCAGGTGAAGCACGTCATCCTGACGCGCATGGGGGATCAACTCTCCACCGCCAAAGGCACGCTGGTCAACTTCGTGGTGAAATACGTCAAACGGCTGGTGCCGAAATACCATCTGCCGGACGCGATCTCTTTCCGTAGCGCCCTGCAGGCCGGCTACCGGATGCAGTATGTGAAGCCGGAGATCGTCTCAGAAGATCTCGCCTTCCTGCAATACACCGGTGGCACTACCGGCGTGGCAAAAGGGGCGATGCTTACCCATCGCAATATGCTGGCCAACCTCGAACAGGTGAATGCCACCTACGGCCCGCTGCTGCACCGGGGCAAAGAGCTGGTGATCACCGCGCTGCCGCTGTACCACATCTTTGCCCTGACCATGAACTGCCTGCTGTTTATCGAGCTGGGCGGGCAAAACGTGTTGATCACGAACCCGCGCGATATTCCGGGGCTGGTGAAAGAGCTGGCGAAATATCCCTTTACCGCCATGACCGGGGTCAACACGCTCTTTAATGCGTTACTGAATAACAAAGAGTTCCAGCAGCTCAATTTCTCTACCCTGCATCTCTCTGCCGGCGGCGGGATGCCGGTGCAACAGGCGGTAGCGGATCGCTGGGTGAAGCTGACCGGGCAATATCTGCTCGAGGGCTACGGCCTGACCGAGTGCGCGCCGCTGGTGAGCGTCAATCCGCACGATATCGACTATCACAGCGGCAGCATCG
>DKMV01000163.1 GCA_002469605.1 Leclercia sp. UBA7405 | reverse complement strand
GGCACGCTGCGCTGCACGGTAAAAACCCGCTATCGCCAGACCGATATCCCCTGCACCATTACCGCTATTGACGACGAGCGCATTGAAGTACGTTTCGATGAGCCGGTGTCGGCGGTAACGCCCGGCCAGTCTGCGGTCTTCTACAGCGGCGAAATCTGCCTTGGCGGCGGTATTATCGAACAGCGTCTGCCGCTGGCCGTTTAATGCGTTAGCACACAGAAAGGAGTAAGTGTGGCGAAGAATTATTATGACATCACCCTGGCGCTGGCGGGAATTTGCCAGTCTGCCCGTCTGGTGCAGCAGCTGGCACATCAGGGTCACTGCGATGCTGATGCGCTGCACGTGTCGTTGAACAGCGTCGTCGATCTGAACCCCAGCTCGACCCTCGGCGTGTTTGGCGGCAGCGAAGCGAATCTTCGCCTCGGTCTGGAAACCCTGCTGGGGGTGTTAAACGCCAGCAATCGTCAGGGGCTGAACGCCGAACTGACCCGCTACACCCTTAGCATGATGGTGCTGGAGCGTAAGCTCAACGCCGCCAAAGGGGCGATGGATACGCTCGGCAACCGCATTGCCGGGCTACAGCGCCAGCTCGACCATTTTGATCTGCAGTCAGAAACCCTGCTAAGCGCCATGGCCGGTATCTATGTGGATGTGATTAGCCCGCTGGGGCCGCGCATTCAGGTCACCGGCTCCCCCGCCGTGCTGCAAAGCCCGCAGGTGCAGGCCAAAGTGCGCGCTTCGCTGCTGGCCGGTATTCGCGCCGCCGTGCTGTGGCAACAGGTTGGCGGCGGTCGTCTGCAGTTAATGTTTTCTCGTAATCGCCTGACCACTCAGGCTAAACAGATTCTTGCTCATTGTTAACCTCCCGGAGTTACGAATTATGGAATTATCCTCACTGACCGCCGTTTCCCCTGTCGATGGACGCTACGGCGATAAAGTCAGCGCGCTGCGTGAAATTTTCAGCGAATATGGCCTGCTGAAGTTCCGCGTTCAGGTTGAAGTTCGCTGGCTGCAAAAGCTGGCCGCGCAGGCAGCTATCAAGGAAGTTCCTGCTTTTGACGCCCAGGCAAACGATTACCTCGATAAGATTGTTGCAGAATTCAATGAAGAAGATGCCGCGCGCATCAAAACCATTGAACGCACTACTAACCACGATGTGAAAGCAGTTGAATATTTCCTGAAAGAGAAAGTGGCCAGCGTCCCGGCGCTGAACGCCGTCTCTGAATTTATTCACTTTGGCTGCACCTCTGAAGATATCAACAACCTCTCCCACGCCCTGATGCTCTCTACCGCGCGTAAAGAGGTGGTGCTGCCTTACTGGCGCAAGATCATTGATGCGGTAAAAGCCCTGGCGGTTGAGTATCGCGACATTCCGCTGCTCTCCCGTACCCACGGCCAGCCGGCGACCCCTTCCACCATCGGTAAAGAGATGGCGAACGTGGCCTACCGCATGGAGCGCCAGTACCGTCAGCTGGAGCAGGTTGAGATCCTCGGCAAAATCAACGGCGCCGTCGGTAACTACAACGCCCACATTGCCGCCTACCCGGAAGTGGACTGGCATCAGTTCAGCGAGGAGTTCGTTACCTCCCTGGGGATCCAGTGGAACCCGTACACCACCCAGATCGAGCCGCACGACTACATCGCCGAGCTGTTTGACTGCGTGGCGCGCTTCAACACCATCCTGATCGACTTTGACCGCGATGTCTGGGGCTATATCGCCCTGAACCACTTCAAGCAGAAGACCATCGCCGGTGAGATTGGCTCCTCCACCATGCCGCACAAAGTGAACCCGATTGACTTCGAAAACTCCGAAGGCAACCTCGGCCTGGCGAACGCCGTGCTGCAACATATGGCCAGCAAACTGCCGGTCTCCCGCTGGCAGCGCGACCTGACCGACTCCACCGTGCTGCGCAACCTGGGTGTGGGTATTGGCTATGCGCTGATCGCCTACCAGTCCACCCTGAAGGGGGTAAGCAAGCTGGAGGTGAACCGCGATCGTCTGCTGGACGAGCTGGATCATAACTGGGAAGTGCTGGCGGAGCCGATTCAGACCGTGATGCGCCGCTACGGCATTGAAAAACCTTACGAGAAGCTGAAAGAGCTGACCCGCGGCAAGCGCGTTGACGCCGAAGGCATGAAGCAGTTTATCGACGGGCTGGAGATGCCGGAAGAAGAGAAGACACGCCTGAAAGCCATGACCCCGGCTAACTACATCGGCCGCGCTGTCACCATGGTTGATGAACTGAAATAATCGCTTTACCCCTCTTTCCTCCCGGAAAGAGGGTTCTCCTTCTCCCCGGTTTATTAAATGTTTATCCCCCTCGCAACATAATCAGCGTTAAACTAATCAGACCATTTATAGTAGGGAGAAGAGATGATGCGCGTACTGGTTGTCGAAGATAATGCGTTACTACGTCATCACCTGAAGGTACAGCTTCAGGAAATGGGGCATCAGGTGGATGATGCTGAAGATGCCAGGGAAGCCGACTACTATCTCAATGAACACCTCCCGGATATCGCTATCGTCGATTTAGGCCTGCCGGACGAAGATGGCCTGTCGCTGATCCGCCGCTGGCGCAGCCACGATGTCTCTTTACCGGTGCTGGTATTAACCGCCCGCGAAGGCTGGCAGGATAAGGTCGAGGTGCTCAGCGCCGGGGCAGATGACTACGTCACCAAACCCTTCCACATTGAAGAGGTCGCCGCCCGCATGCAGGCGCTGATGCGTCGTAACAGCGGCCTGGCCTCGCAGGTGATCTCGATCCCGCCCTTCCAGGTCGATCTCTCCCGTCGGGAGCTCTCGGTCAATGACGAGACCATCAAACTCACCGCCTTTGAATACACCATTATCGAAACCCTGATCCGCAACAGCGGCAAAGTGGTCAGCAAAGACTCCCTGATGCTCCAGCTGTATCCCGATGCGGAGCTGCGCGAGAGCCATACCATCGACGTGCTGATGGGCCGCCTGCGCAAGAAAATACAGGCGCAGTATCCGGAAGAGGTGATTACCACCGTTCGCGGCCAGGGCTACCTGTTCGAATTACGCTAAATGAAAAAAATCCTGCGCCACTTCCTGCCGCTGTCGCTGCGGGTACGCTTTCTGCTGGCAACGGCCGCGGTCGTGCTGGTGCTCTCCCTGGCCTACGGCATGGTTGCGCTGATTGGCTATAGCGTCAGCTTTGATAAAACCACCTTCCGCCTGCTGCGTGGCGAAAGTAACCTTTTTTACACGCTTGCCCGCTGGGAAAATAACAAACTCAGCATTGATATGCCGGAGCATCTGGATCGGCAGAGCCCGACCATCACGCTGATATATAATGAAAAAGGCCAGCTGCTCTGGTCCCAGCGCGATGTTCCCTGGCTGGTTAAACGCATCCGCCCTGAGTGGCTCAGAACCAATGGCTTCCATGAGCTGGAGTCGGATCTGAACACCACCAGCAGCCTGGTGGGAGATGATCGCTCGATGCAGCAGCAGCTCAACGAGATCCGCGAGGACGATGACGACAGCGAAATGACCCACTCGGTAGCCATCAACCTCTATCCGGCTACCCTCGAAATGCCCCAGTTGACCATCGTGGTGATCGACACCATCCCGATAGAGCTTAAACAGTCCTATATGGTCTGGAACTGGTTCGTCTATGTGCTGGTTGCCAACCTGCTGCTGGTGATCCCGCTGCTCTGGATGGCGGCCTGGTGGAGCCTGCGCCCGATTGAATCGCTGGCGAAAGAGGTGCGCGAGCTGGAAGATCACCACCGGGAGATGCTCAATCCGGTCACCACCCGGGAGCTCACCAGCCTGGTGCGTAACCTGAACCGCCTGCTGAAAAGCGAGCGTGAACGCTACGATAAATACCGCACCACCCTTACCGACCTGACCCACAGCCTGAAAACGCCGCTGGCGGTATTACAAAGCACGCTGCGATCCCTGCGCAGCGCCAGGCTTAGCGTCGATGAGGCCGAGCCGGTAATGCTGGAGCAGATCAGCCGTATCTCCCAGCAGATCGGTTATTACCTGCACCGGGCCAGCATGCGCGCCGGCAGCGGCCTGCTGAGCCGGGAACTGCATCCGGTTGCCCCTCTGCTGGATAACCTCACCTCGGCCCTTAACAAGGTTTACCAGCGCAAAGGGGTCAGCATCAGCCTGGATATCTCGCCGGAGATCAGCTTTATCGGCGAGAAAAACGACTTTATGGAAGTGATGGGCAACCTGCTGGATAACGCCTGTAAATACTGCCTGGAATTTGTTGAAGTCTCCGCCCGTCAGGACGAAGAGCAGCTGCACATTTTTGTCGAAGACGACGGTCCGGGGATCCCCAAAGGCAAGCGCGACCAGGTGTTCGATCGCGGCCAGCGTGCAGACACCTTGCGGCCGGGCCAGGGCGTGGGGCTGTCGGTGGCCCGCGATATTGTCGAGCAGTATGATGGCCGGATCGAAACCGGCGATAGTCTGCTTGGCGGGGCGCGGATGGAGGCGATTTTTGGTCGCCAGCAGCCCGGCGCAGGGGATAAGTAAGGCCAGAGGCGAAAAAAGCGCGAATCTCGCACGCGGACCCTGAGCTTCCGTTATAATCCGACTCAGTAAGAGCCTGCGGAAAATAAATATGGATTATCAATTAACACTTAACTGGCCCGATTTTATTGAACGTTACTGGCAGAAACGCCCGGTCGTTCTCAAGCGCGGCTTCTCCAGTTTTGTCGACCCACTCTCTCCCGACGAGCTGGCGGGTCTGGCAATGGAAAACGAGGTCGACAGCCGTCTGGTCAGCCATCAGGATGGAAAATGGCAGGTTAGCCACGGTCCGTTTGAAAGTTACGACCACCTCGGCGAGAGCAACTGGTCGCTGCTGGTGCAGGCGGTTAACCACTGGCATGAACCCACCGCGGCCCTGATGCGCCCGTTCCGCGCCCTGCCCGACTGGCGAATGGACGATCTGATGATCTCCTTCTCGGTGCCCGGCGGCGGCGTGGGTCCCCACCTCGATCAGTACGATGTCTTTATTATTCAGGGCACCGGCCGTCGCCGCTGGCGCGTGGGCGAGAAGGTGCCGATGAAACAGCACTGCCCGCACCCGGACCTGCTGCAGGTCGATCCCTTTGAAGGCATCATCGATGAAGAGCTGGAGCCGGGCGATATTCTCTATATCCCGCCAGGATTCCCGCACGAAGGCTGGTCGCTGGAAAACTCCATGAACTATTCGGTGGGCTTCCGCGCCCCGAGCGGCCGGGAGATGATCAGCAGCTTTGCCGACTACGTGCTGCAGCGCGAGCTGGGCAGCCATCGCTATGCCGACCCGGACGTGCCGACCCGCGACCATCCGGCCGATATTTTGCCCGCGGAGCTGGATAAGCTGCGCGGCATGATGCTGGATCTGATCAACCAGCCGGAGCAGTTCAACCAGTGGTTTGGCGAGTTTGTCAGCCAGTCCCGTCACGAGCTGGATGTTTCGCCGCCGGAGCCGCCCTATCAGCCGGACGAGATCTACGATGCGCTACAGCAGGGCGACAAGCTGATACGTCTGGGCGGACTGCGGGTACTGCGCATTAACGGCGAAGTGTTTGTGAACGGCGAGAAGCTCGATTCACCGCACCGCCCGGCGCTGGACGCTATTGCCAGCCACATGGTGTTAAACGCCAGTAAGTTTGGTGATGCGCTGGAAGACCCGTCGTTCCTCGCCATGCTGGCGGCGCTGGTTAACAGCGGCTACTGGTTCTTCGAGTCGGAGTAAGATGATAAAGGGTGGCGTAGCGCCACCCTTTTTTTACTGCTGTTTTGCCGTCAGCTCGGCTATGCGCACAATTACCTGTACCGCCTTCTCCATCCCCTCCAGGGTCACAAACTCGTGTTTGCCGTGGTAGTTATAGCCGCCGGTAAACAGATTCGGGCAGGGTAATCCCATAAACGACAGCTGGGCGCCGTCGGTACCGCCGCGGATCGGTTTCAGCTGGGGTTCGATATCGCAATCGCACATCGCCTGCTGGGCAACCTCCAGAATATAGGGGTGCTCGATCACCTTTTCCCGCATGTTGTAGTAGCTGTCTTCAATCACCAGCTCGATGTAGCAATCCGGGTGTAACCCCTTGCCCACCTTTTTGGCAATCTCCATGATTTTGCGCTTGCGGGCTTCAAAGCCGTTGCGGTCGAAATCACGGATGATGTAGTGCATATCGGCGCGATCCACCGTGCCCTTGATGCTGGTGAGATGGTAAAAGCCTTCATAGCCCTCGGTCTGCTCCGGGCTCTCCTCGGTGGGCACTTCCGCATGTATGCGCGCGGCCAGCGACAGGGCGTTGACCATCACCCCTTTGGCGGTGCCGGGATGGACGTTGTTACCTACAATGCGGATATTAACCGAGGCGGCGTTAAAGTTTTCAAACTCCAGCTCGCCCACGCCCCCGCCGTCCACGGTATAGGCCCACTTCGCGTCAAAGGCCGCCACGTCGAAATGTTTCGCCCCTTTGCCCACCTCTTCGTCCGGGGTAAAGGCGACGCGGATATCACCGTGGGGAATATTTTTGCCCTTAAGCACCGCCAGCGCGGTCATGATCTCGGCCACCCCGGCCTTATCGTCAGCCCCGAGCAGGGTTTTGCCGTCGGTGGTGATAAGCGTATGGCCAAGCAGCTGATGCAGCACCGGGAACATCACCGGAGAGAGGATTTCATCTCCGACGCCCAGCGCTATATCGCCGCCGCGATAATTCTCGACAATCTGCGGGTTGACGTTTTTACCGCTAAAATCGGGAGAGGTATCAACATGGGAAATGAATCCAATGGCCGGAATGGCGCCTTCGACGTTGGCCGGCAGCGTTCCCATTACCGTACCTTTTTCGCTTAATGTGACGTTGACCAGGCCAAGCTCTTCAAGCTGCGACTTGAGCAGCTGTAATAATTTCCACTGGCCGTCAGTACTCGGCACCTGGCGGACACCCGGCTTAGATTGGGTATCCAGCGAAACGTACTGTAAAAAACGCTCAAGTAATTTATCCATGCAGTCACCCTCACTTTTTGTGACAACATTATCAATAAGCCGTAAATGGCAAATATTGCGTCAGGTCACTTTTATCCCGCTAACGAGAACTTTTTTCGTTTATCCCGTCCCATGTTAATAAAGATAGCCTGGCTGCGGGCATCAAGGATTGGCGAATTCAATGGTTTGCCGTAGAATGGCCGCCCTCATTAAGAGTCACCAAGGTGGTTAAACACAAACCCCGCTGCGTTAAATGATTCGCGGCGTTTATATGGGACAGAGTCAAAAATTGAATACACAACCAGGTTCACTGTCACCGCTGGTGCTTTTGTCGGGCATTAATAAGAGTTTTGACGGTAAAACCGTTATCTCAGATCTTAATCTGACCATCAATAACGGCGAGTTTCTCACGCTGCTTGGCCCCTCTGGCTGTGGCAAAACCACGGTCCTGCGCCTGATTGCCGGGCTGGAAAGCGTAGATACCGGCCACATCCATCTTGAACAACAAGACATTACCCACCTGTCGGCGGAACATCGCCACGTCAATACGGTATTCCAGAGCTACGCCCTCTTCCCCCACATGACGGTGTTCGAAAACGTCGCCTTCGGCCTGCGCATGCAGAAAACCCCGGCCAGCGAGATCGCTCCGCGCGTCACCGACGCCCTGCGCATGGTGCAGCTGGAGGCCTTTGCCCAGCGCAAACCGCATCAGCTCTCCGGCGGCCAGCAGCAGCGCGTGGCGATTGCCCGGGCGGTGGTGAATAAACCGCGTCTGCTCCTGCTGGATGAGTCGCTCTCGGCGCTGGATTATAAGCTGCGCAAACAGATGCAGAACGAGCTGAAAGCCCTGCAGCGTAAGCTGGGTATCACCTTTGTCTTCGTTACCCACGATCAGGAAGAGGCGCT
>DKMV01000120.1 GCA_002469605.1 Leclercia sp. UBA7405 | reverse complement strand
AATTGTTATCATGGGTTTTAGATATTTTCCCGTCCGCATGCCGCTTTCTGGCGGAAAAATCCCGCGTAAACCGCGCCTTATCCTCAGCTATAAAACCGGAAGAAGAACTTCCTTCCGCGTGGGATCTTGAGCGGATGTTCGCCTGCCCGCGCGCCTTCGATCGTTCTTATACCCTTTATTTACATCATCATTACAATTTTAACTGGACGCATCCGACGGCGCGCGCTGGAGATTTCTTCTGCCCGGTCGACTTTCTTCAGCGTTTAACGTTGTCAGAGAGGGACAATTAGGAATAGTTATAATTGTTTCAATGTTGTTTTGATTTAACACCAAATTAACACTCGAGCTTAAGTCATTTCCTAAATCGCTCCAGGAATTTACTCATTATTCAGAAGGTTACGGGGGAGCGGAAAGCCTGCTCAGAAGATGGAATAACTCCTGGCGATGCGTCAGACCCAGCTTATTCAGAATGCGACCTAGCCGATAAATCACCCGTCTGTAGGGCAGGCCGCTCGCCTGCGCGGCCGCCTTCAGGGAGTTACCGCAGGAGAGATGCTGCACCAGCGCCCATTCATGCCGGGAAAAGCAGTCGCTCCTGGACGCATCGCGAACCGTCACCTTGTTCAGTAGCTCCTGCAGGCTGGCGGCAGGAAGCTGACGTTCCGCCACGTGAAAAGGACCTGCCGCTTTGCAAAAGAGTCGCCCGTCGTAATTATCGGCGTGGAGTAAAAGGGTGACTGGCGTGAAGGGGGAATAAAGGGTTAGCTTGCGCAGCGGATCGAGAAATTCCGGCAGCGGGGCGCTGCGACTTTCCACATCGATGACCACTTTTGCCGAAGGCCAGAGCTGGATCGCCTCCAGAGCGGCCTCCAGCGTATCGTAGTCGCAGCAGTGGTGCAGTCGGGGAGGGCAGTGCTGGAGCCCGGCGCAGAAGAATTTGTCGCGCGAAACCAGGATCATCCAGGGCACGTCGGGTTTACGCGTCTGATTAATGGATTGACTGAGATAGACCAGCCGATCGAAAAAGGGCGCACTAAAACGGGATTGCGCGAAACCCAGCGAATCACTTCCTGTGCGGCGACGCCGGTAACGGCGTACCGTCATGCGCATACTATCTCTCTCAGGCGACTACCCTTTTACGCACCGGCTCCGCCGATGAATGGCCACAACTACCCCCGACATTTGTGCGAAAAAGCTTAGCAGGTGAGATAACGCGGGCGTCGGGCTTAAGCGCCAGCAAGCTATCTTATCGATTTTGGTCTGTTCCAAAGATAAATGAGATGCGATAAGGCGGTGAATTTGTGTCGTATTACGATTGTTGGGCCCGGGATCCCGCATACAGTGTGCAGCCAGCGCGGTTAGCTGCATACCGGCCGTTACTTAATGTCCGCTAAGCCATTTCGTAGTTGTTTGATGCGGCAGGAAAAGTGGCTTTGTGACGAAAAAACAGGCGTATTAAGTCAGGCTTAAAGCACATCTGCCGGGAAGCGCAGCAATCACGCCAAAAGACGTTGACTCACCTGCTATTGACCGTATAATTCCACGCGTTTCACCACTGCGAAGTAATGCTTCTCCGTGCGCCCTTAGCTCAGTTGGATAGAGCAACGGCCTTCTAAGCCGTAGGTCAAAGGTTCGAATCCTTTAGGGCGTACCATTCAAAAATCTCCACCTCTTTTTTCCTTCTGCTCCTGAGATTGTCTTGCGGGACATTATTGCGCCCTTACCCGTTGAATAAGCCCTTGTGCCGCTCCCGGCCCCCATCGCTCTTTATCCGTCCAGCTTTTCATTAATGCTTACCTGCATTTACGCTTGCTAACGAAAAGATAATAAGTATAGTTCTCATTCTCTTTAGTGTTTGTGGGCCAGAACGGAACCTCCCCACGACAGCAGTGAGTGCAGATCTCACAAGGAACACTGAGTGTTAACGGTGGAGTCTGCATGGGCCACAGGCCCGATATCACAACCATAATCGCAACCCTATGCGACGCAGACATCCGCCTCAAATTCGTTTTGTACGGTAAAGGATGTTCCTGATGACTAAAAAACTCTCCGCCCTGGCGCTGCTTGTTGCCGTGTCCCTTACAGGTTGTGCCGCACAGCACGCCACGGTAACCAAACCCGCCGCACAAACCCCTGAACCCGCGACCGCGCCAGCCCAGACCGGGGTGGTAAAACGCGATCTCGCGGATGGCCTGTACGAAATGGTGCTGAGCCCGAAAGGCGATGCGCTCTACGTTGCCAGCTCTGAAGGCTTTAAGGACGTGCAGGGCGGGGTAGTCTACAAGCTCGATCCCACCACCCTGAAAACCATCGGCCGCAGCCATACCGACCTGAAAAACTTCGCTCTGGCCATCTCCCCGGATGGGAAAACGCTCTATACCACCAACTCGCTGGACGGCGGCATCAGCGCCATCGACACCGCCGAGGGCAAAGTGAAACAGCGCCTGCTGTTCACCGAGCGCAATAAAGAGGGCTACCCATACGGCGCGCGTCAGGTGCTGCTGCATGAAGGCACGCTTTATATCGGCGGCGTGGCCGATCCGGCGGTGATCTGGGTGGTGGATGCCAACACGCTGAAGCTGAAAAAAACCATCAAGAATGCCGGGCAGTGGGTCACCGGCCTGATGTGGTCTGAGCAGACCGATCGTATTTACGTCGCCAACGGCGGCGGTGAGATCCTGGTGCTCAACCCGCACAACAACCGTATCGAAAAACGCTGGAAACCGCTCGGCGACAAGCCGGCGCTGCTGCTGAACCTGGCGGAAGATAAAGCGACCGGCCGCCTCTTCGTGACCGACAACTCCAAAGCCAAAACCACTCTGGTGCTGGATATCCACAGCGGCGAGGTTATCAAACAGCTCGACGTGGGCGATTCGCTGGCGGTGAAATTCAACCCTAAACGCAATGAGCTCTACATCTCTCAGCGCGACGCGGGCAAGGTGCTGAGCCTGGACGCCACCACCTACGCGGTGAAACAGCGCTGGGATCTGCCGCCAAATCCGAACAGCCTGCTGCTCTCTGAAGATGGCCAGACCCTGTACGTCACCGTTAAACAGCCCTTCAATAAAGATCACTCGACTAACGGGCCGGACAGCGTCGTCAGAATTTCCCTTAAATAACATTATTCAGGCCCGGCAACGGGCCATTTTGCGCACTTGAATGAGCTCGCTATGAACAACACCAGAAAAATGAACAAAACGCTGCTGGCGCTGGCTATCGGCGCGGTTACCCACACGGCCTTCGCCGCCACCGTTGAAAGCAAAGAAGATACCATCCTGGTACAGAGCGCGCCGGGCAGCGACTTTAAACCCGGCGGCGACCAGCTGGTGCCGGCCTTCCTCGACGGACAGGTGGCGAACGGCGGTCGCATGGGGATGCTCGGCCAGCAGAACGCCATGGACGTGCCCTTTAACATCATTAGCTACACCGCCAAGCTGGTGGAAGATCAGCAGGCGCGCACCATTGGCGACGTGGTAGCCAACGACGCGGGCGTACAGCCGCTGCAGGGCTACGGCAACTACGCCGAAAGCTTCCGTATCCGCGGCCTGAAGTTTGACGGGGATGACATGACCTTTGGCGGGCTCTCCGGCGTGCTGCCGCGTCAGGTGGTGGATGCCCAGATGGTGGACCGCATTGAGATCTTCAAAGGGGCCAACGCCCTGATGAACGGCGCGGCCAGCTCCGGCGTGGGCGGCATGATTAACCTCGAACCTAAACACGCTGGCGACGTCCCGCAGGTGAAGCTGGGGATGGATTACACCTCGGATGCGCAGATCGGCACCACCCTGGACGCGGGCCGCCGCTTCGGCGATAGCGACCAGTTCGGCGCCCGCGTTAACCTGGTGCACCGGGAAGGGGATACCGCCGTCGATAACGATCGCCGCCGCACCACTCTGGCCTCGGTCGGGCTGGATTATAAAGGCGACAAATTCCGCACCTCGGTGGATATGGGTTACCAGAAGAAAACCTTCCACGGCGGCGAGACGGGTCTCAACATCTCGGCGATAGATTTTGTCCCCTCGCTGCCGAAAAACGACCGTAGCTACTCGCAAAAATGGGCCTGGAGCGATGTCGAAAACGAATTCGGCATGTGGCGCAGCGAGTACGACATTACCGACAGCTGGACGGCCTACACCGGCCTGGGTGCCCAGCACGCCCACGAGCTGGGCCTCTACAGCGCCCCTAAGCTGCTGGACGCCAGCGGTGACGCCATCGCCAGCCGACTGGACACCAACCGCATCAGCGATGCCGTCAGCGGCATGGCGGGCATCCGCGGTAACTTCGATACCGGCTTTGTCTCGCACAAGGTAAACGTCGGCTACTCGGCGATGAGCAAAGAGGAAAAAATCGCCTGGAAGATGTCGGCGGCGGCAGATAATCCGCTGGTCAACATCTATCACCCTTATCCGGTTGCGCCTGCCGACAGCACCAACTTTAACGGCAGCGGCGGCAACTACAGCGATCCGCTGACCAGCGGCCGCACCCGCACCCAGGGCTGGCTCTTAAGCGATACCCTCGGCGTGCTGGATGACAAACTGCTGCTCACCCTCGGCGCGCGCCATCAGAAAGTGGTGATCCGCGGCTATAACAAAGCCACCGGGAATGAAAACGCCGCCGACGGCTTCGACGGCAGCCGCTGGATGCCGACCTATGGCCTGGTTTACAAGCCGTGGCAGGAGCTGTCGCTCTACGCCAACCACACCGAGGCGCTGCAGCCGGGGAAAACCGCGCCAAACACCGCGGTTAACTACGGCCAGAGCACCGGGATCGTACACTCTAAGCAGAACGAAGTGGGCGTGAAGGCGGACTTCGGCCGGGTGGGCGGCTCGCTGGCGCTGTTTGAGATCAAGATGCCGACCCCGACCCTTGATGCCGTGACTAAACACTACGGTCTGGATGCCGAGCAGCGTAACCGCGGGGTAGAGCTGAACGTCTTCGGCGAGCCAGTGCTGGGGCTGCGGATGAACGCCAGCGCTACCTGGCTGCAGGCGGAGCTGACCAAAACCAACGGCGGGGTGAACCAGGGCAACGACGCTATCGGCGTGCCGAACTTCTATGCGGTGCTTGGCGCAGAGTATGACATCAAGCCGGTGGACGGCCTGACCGCCATCGCCCGCGTGAATCACTCCGGCTCGCAGTACGCCAACCTGGCGAATAGCAAAAAGCTGGATAGCTACACCACGCTGGATCTCGGCGTGCGTTACCGCCTGGCGGTAAACAATAACCAGAACCAGATGACGGTGCGGGCGGGCGTGGAGAACGTCACCGACGAAAATTACTGGGCGGGCGCCGACGACAGCGGCACCTATATCTACCAGGGCGAGCCGCGCACCTTTAAGGTCTCCGTCGGCTACGAGTTCTGAGTTCTACCCTCGTTATCCGGGGCAGGGAAGCCCCATCCTCTCATTTGTTATAAAAATGTAATAAAGTATTTCTATAGTGTTCCCACTTTGTCCCTTTTTCAGTCAAACGACAGGAAGCCACCGTGGGTAAACCTCTTAAGTCCTTATTCAAAAAAGAACATCGTGACGATGTCAGCAATCCCAGCGCTAATCCGGTATTTTCCAGCGTGGTCACCCGCCGCCGCTTTTTGCAGATGGGGGCCGTAGCCGGCGCCGCTGCCTCCTTCCCGTTCTTACTCCGGCCTGAAAACGCGCTGGCCGCGGTTTCGCAGCCCTCGGCGCTGGCAAAGGCGGTCTCGCTCGGCTTTACCGGTATCCCGGTCTCCACAGAAGACAGGGTGATAGTGCCGGAAGGCTATATCGCGCGTCCTTTCTACCGCTGGGGCGATCCTGTCGGTATCAAAGGCAATATGCCGGAATTCAAATCTGACGCCAGCAACACCACGGACGAGCAGGCGGCGCAGGCGGGCATGCACCATGACGGCATGGCGTGGTTTAGCCTGCCGCAGGGGGAGGAGAACCCCGGCCACGGCCTGCTGGCGATGAACCACGAGTATATCGATAACGGTATGCTCTTTACCGACGGCACGGCCAACTGGCGCGCCGATAAGGCGCGTAAAGGCCAGAATGCGATGGGCGTATCGGTTATCGAAGTGAAAAAGAACGACAGCGGCTGGGAGGTGGTTCGTCCATCCACCTTTGCCCGCCGCATCACGGTGAACACCCCCATGCAGCTGACCGGCCCGGCGCGCCATCAGGCGTCGATGAAAACCGCCGCCGATCCGCTGGGCGAGCAGGTGCTTGGCACCATGCAAAACTGCGCCAATGGCTATACCCCGTGGGGAACCTACCTCACCTGCGAAGAGAACTGGTCGGATATTTTCGTCAAGAAAGGCGAGCTTAACGCGCTGGAGAAGCGCTACGGCATCAGCGACAGCGATGAGTCCTACCGCTGGAGCGAGGTGGACGACCGCTTTAACGTCGATAAGACGCCGAACGAGCCGAACCGCTTTGGCTGGGTGGTGGAGATTGACCCTTACGATCCCACCTCCACGCCGCGCAAACACACCGCGCTGGGGCGCTTCAAACACGAAGGCGCGGCCGTCACCCTGGCGGCCGATAAGCGCGTGGTCACCTATATGGGCGACGACCAGAAGTTCGAATACATCTACAAGTTTGTCTCCGACAAGCAATACGATGCCGCGAACCGCAGCGCCAATATGCAACTGCTGACCGCCGGCACGCTGTACGTTGCCCGATTTAACGAAGATGGCTCCGGCGAATGGCTGCCGCTGGTGTTTGGTCAAAACGGCCTTGATAAAAGCAAAGGCTTCGAAAGCCAGGGCGATCTGCTGGTAAAAACCCGTCTGGCAGCCGATGCGGCAGGCGCCACAAAAATGGATCGCCCGGAGTGGATCGCGGTCGATCCCCACAGCAGCGGCAGCGTCTACTGCACGCTGACCAACAACAGCGATCGCGGCAAAGAGGGGAAAGCGCCGGTAGATGCGGCCAACCCCAGGGCAAATAACGCATTCGGCCATATTATGCACTGGCACGAAGAGGGGGGCGATCCTGCGGCGCTGCGCTTTAAGTGGGATATCCTGGTGCTGGCCGGTCGTACCGATACCACGGAGTCGAACGCCAGGGGAAGCATGAAGGGGGCCGAATTTGGCAGCCCGGACGGCCTGTCGTTTGACCATCAGGGGGTGCTCTGGATCCAGACCGACGTCTCCTCCAGCACCATCAACAAAAAAGCCTATGAAGGGATGGGCAATAACCAGATGGTGGCGACCATCCCGGGCACCAACGAGTATCGCCGTTTCCTGACCGGGCCGCGCGGCTGCGAAATCACCGGCATCGCCTTTACGCCGGACAACCGCACGCTGTTTATCAATATTCAGCATCCGGGGGAGGGCGGGGATGACATCACCGATCCGTCCAACCCGCGCGCCGTCTCTAACTGGCCCGATGCTGACCCGAACGGACGTCCTCGCGCCGCGACGGTGGTGATCACCAAAGCGGACGGCGGCATTATCGGGTCGTGATCCCCTCCCGCCGGGCAACCCTCGTTGCCCGGCGTTTAACTTGCTACCACCGGCACGAAGTGTTAAAAGGTGCCCCTTCCAGAAAAAGAGACAGGGGTAGGACGTGAAAGACGCGTCATCCGCTTCAGCCACAGGTGCTGCTGAAGCCTCGTCGGAACAGACTCCGACGCTGCATCGCGGTTTGCAAAACCGCCATATTCAACTTATCGCCCTCGGGGGCGCCATCGGTACCGGGCTGTTCCTCGGTATCGGTCCTGCTATCCAGATGGCCGGGCCCGCGGTTTTGCTGGGCTACGGCATTGCCGGCATTATCGCCTTTTTGATCATGCGCCAGCTCGGCGAAATGGTGGTCGAAGAGCCGGTATCCGGCTCCTTTGCCCACTTTGCCTATAAATACTGGGGGCCGTTCGCCGGGTTCCTCTCCGGCTGGAACTATTGGGTGATGTTCGTGCTGGTGGGAATGGCCGAGCTGACCGCCGCGGGTATCTATATGCAGTACTGGCTGCCGGACGTGCC
>DKMV01000048.1 GCA_002469605.1 Leclercia sp. UBA7405 | reverse complement strand
TTATAGACGCCGGTCATGCCGTCCCGGGCGCTCATCAGCTCAAGCCGACGCTTGTGCTCCGCCAGCCTTACCGCCGTCTGGTAGCTTACCCAGGCAAATAACAGAGGATAGAGAACCAGCACCGGCAGGGTGAGCCACCCCTGTAGCGGCGAACTGGTATAGACCGGCGTAATACCGGTGAGCTGCAGGGTGACCATGGCGGCAACGGTGGTGATCAGGGCCCCGGCGCTGAACAGCCGCAGCCCGCCGGATCCCATCATGTTCATGCCAATCATCACGACCAGCGCCGCGGTCGGCAGGGCGTTTACCCCCATCAGGCCAATCCATACGCCGGCAATCACGGCATCGGCCTTCAGGTTATAGATCTCACTGCTGTGCGGATCGGCCGACCGGGAGGCCAGCTGCCACGCAAGATGCGGCCAGACGAAGGCCCACCCTACCAGCAATAGCCACCAGCCACCGGGCACCGATTGCGCCACCAGCACGCCGGCAATGGGGATAAACATCGCGGCAAGCCCCGCCGTGCGCGGTAAGCGAACTCGCCGGGCGAAGCGTATGCCTGAGCGGTGATGGTCATCCGGAGTGAGCGATTGATTCCACTCTTCTCGCGCAAGCCCTTTATTAAAAAAGTTTTCGTCATTCATTATAATTTGGGAACATTCTGAAACAATTTCCCAAATTATAGAGAGGGGGTCCCGGGGGGGAGTATGAGATTTCGGGTGAGGCACAAACGTCACTCACCCGTTAGGACTAGGCGGCTTTCTTCAGGCAGGCGCTCATAAACTTGCTGCGATCGTTCCCTTTCAGCGACTGCTGCGTCGCCTGGGAGCTGCACTCACGCATCCTTTGCTGCTGGGGCGTCAGGCTCTTTTCGCCAGGCTTAGAGGCGCTGTTTTTCAGGCAATCACTCATGTACGTTTTGCGCGCATCGCCTTTCAGCGCATCGGCTGTCGCCTGCTGATTGCAGGTGGTCATACGCTGCTGCTGCGGCGTCATGGTCTTCTCTTGTGCGCTCACCAGGGTGACGAAAAACAGGCCGAATAGCAGGGTAACCAGCAATGTGATTTTCATAGCACTATCCTTCTGTGAATGTTCACATTAAGTCTGGTCGGTGGCGCTAAAAAAACCACCCGGCAGGACGTTTTTTCCTACCGGGCATCACGCTTATTTCAGACCCAGGGCGGCCTGCATGGTGTAAAACAGGTCGGTCTGATCCGTCAGCCCCACCACGTTCGCCGCATGGGGACCATAGGCAGCAATGCGCAGCTGGCTGCCCGTATGCTCCATCGACTCCTCTTCCGAGTTGCCGTAGCTAATAGCCATCACCGCGCCATCTTTGGTATTCAGCGCCTGGGTAAGCCCTGGCGCTTTGGTATCCGGCGCCACGATCTGGCTGGAGTGGGCATGGTCAGCGGTCACAATCACCAGGGTGTTGCCATCTTGCTTCGCAAATTCCATCGCCTTCTGTACGGCTTCATCCAGATCGACGGTTTCACCAATCTGTCCGCACGGGTTGGCGGCGTGATCCTGTTTATCGATTGAGGCCCCTTCTACCTGCAGGAAGAAACCTTTTTCGTTTTTATCCAGCAGCGAGATCGCTTTCTCGGTCATGGCGGCGAGCGTAGGAATAGTGTCATTCCGCTGTGGATTTGGCGTACAGGTGACGGCCGGCTTGTCGATATTGCCGTGATAGCTGGCTTTCGGCCCTTCCCAGCGCACCGGCATATTCCCCTCGGAGAAGAGACCCAGCAGCGGTTTCTCCTGGCTGGCCACGGTGATGGCAGCCAGCGAGGCCGCATCGCTTACCAGCTGATAGCCACGCAGCTGCGCCTGCTCGCGCAGGCTTTTACCCTGCCACTCGCCGCTGGTCGCCGTTTCGCCAAAGGTCCTGGCGCCGCCGCCCAGGGTGACATCCGCGCGGGCATTCAGCAGCTGTTCAGTAATGGAGCCTTTACCGCCCTTTTCCAGCGCGTTAGAGGCACATTTTTCGCTGGTTACGGCAGGGCCGTAGCACTTACGCGACGTGACGTGGGCCACCAGCGCGGCAGGGGTGGCATCCTGCAGTTCGGCCGTGGAGACGTTCCCCGTTGCCAGACCGGCGGCTTTCGCCATCTCCAGAATGGTGCGGTGATCCTGTTCATGAATATCTACGCCCAGCGCGCCGTTATAGGTCTTCACCCCGGTGGACCACGCGGTGGCGGAGGCGGCAGAGTCGGTTACGTAATCGGGTTTGCCGGTTTTTTTATCCAGCGCATAGTGGGTGTACTGGCCGGTCAGCGGCAGGGAATCTATCCCTTTAAAATAGCCGCCCGCCCCTTCGGCATAATTTCGCGCCGCGGTAATTTCAGAATCACCCATACCGTCGCCAATAAGCAGAATGATATTTTTGGCAGGCTTATCAATTAGCGACGCGCGCAGGGCGGCGGTTTGATCTTCCGAAAGACGGCGTGCCCCGCCGGGCTGGGTGATATCTCCCTGGGCCGCACGTTGTTCAAGAACCGGGAATGAGGCTGCGGTTTCGGCATAAATGGCAGGGGCAACAATCAGGGGGAGTAAGGCTATCGCAAGGGCGCTCTGTTTCACTTATTTTCTCCATGTTTAAACAGATAAAAATAAA
>DKMV01000020.1:6920-13608 GCA_002469605.1 Leclercia sp. UBA7405 | reverse complement strand
GCGCCAGCCGCGCCACTCAAACACCAGGCGCTCGTTACCCGCTTCGTAATGGTGATGTTCATCCGCCATGCGGAACAGGTGGCGTTTGTCATAAAAATGCAGCTGGCCTTCCGGTTCCACCAGCAGAAAACGGTTAACCGGGCCGCGTTCGCTTTGCAGCGCCGCGCTGCCCGCAATCAGGGCATTGGTCTGCTGGGCTTTCGCCTGCATCCAGGCCACGACATCTTCCTGAGCCATCGATTTGGTCGCGGCTTCCATCGCAAAGCCGGTGGTAAACATCTCCGGCAGCACGATAACGTCACGGCCGGTAATGCCCTCCAGCTGACGATCAAAATGGCGTAAATTGGCAGGGCCATCCATCCACACCAAAGGTTGTTGTAACAGCGTAATTTTCAAACCAGGCACAGTAAGACTCCTCGAAGAACCGCATTCCAACACTGTAGCACGAGGCCTGGCGAAATGGGGGCAATAAAAAACCCCGCACGCGGCGGGGTTTGTCAGTGTGAATTCGCTCACGCAGCTTCAGGTTTTCGCAGGCTCTCCGGCGTCTTTACCGGCCGGGTCGCCAGCTCTTCATCGTCAAAGTCATCGACGTTAATGCTGCGCAGTCGGCTGGTCTCGGCTTTCACCAGCACCTCTGCTTCATCCTGGGTGATAATGCCGCCTGCCAGCGCCTGTTGAGCCAGGGTATCCAGACGGGTAAACGGCAGGTTTTTGCCCAGCTGCTTGCAGATCTTCTGGTGGATCGGGTCGGCGGCCCTCACGTCCAGCAGCGCCTCTTCCAGCAGGCCTACCGGGTTATGGGCGGTAGGTTCCAGATACTGGCCGCGACCAATACGGGAGCGGGTAGCGCTCGGCGTTTGTAAGATCTTCGCCACTTTATGATCCAGCTTATCGCTCGGTGCCAGATAGTGGCGACCGGTCGGGAAGATTACCACGCGCAGCGCGCCGGCAATAAAGCGATTCGGGAAGTTCGCCAGCAGATCGTCAATCGCCTGTTCCGCCTGATAGAGCGCATCCTGCACGCCCCAGTGCACCAGCGGCAGGTCCGCTTCGTGACGGCCTTCGTCGTCATAGCGTTTCAGGACCGCCGAGGCGAGGAAAATCTGGCTCAGTACGTCACCCAGACGGGCAGAGATACGCTCGCGACGCTTCAGGCTGCCGCCCAGCGCTGCCATCGAGACGTCGGAGAGCAGGGCCAGGTTGGCGCTCAGGCGGTTCAGGTGCTGGTAGTAGCGCTTGGTCGCATCACCGGTTGGGGTGGCGCTGGTCAGGCCCCGGGTCAGGCCCAGCCAGAGGCTGCGCATTTCATTGCTGCCCACGTGGCCAATATGTTTGAAGAAGAGCTTATCGAAGGCATTCAGATCGTTATTCTGCGCCGCCGCCATCTCTTCCAGCACGTACGGATGGCAACGAATCGCCCCCTGGCCGAAGATCATCATGCTGCGGGTCAGAATATTGGCCCCTTCAACGGTAATGGCGATAGGCGCCCCCTGGTAGCCGCGCGCCAGGAAGTTACCCTCGCCGAGCATAATGCCTTTCCCGCCGGCAATATCCATCGCATCAATAATTGACTGCTGGGCTCTGTGGGTGCAGTGATACTTAACGATTGCCGACAGTACCGCCGGTTTTTCACCGAGCATAATGCCGTAGGTAATCAGGGAGGCGGCGGCGTCCATCACGTAGGCATTGCCCGCGATCCGCGCCAGCGGCTCTTCGATACCTTCCATCTTGCCGATAGCGATTTTGAACTGACGGCGGATGTGGGCATAAGCGCCGATCCCCATCGCCACCGACTTCAGGCCGCCGGTCGAGTTGGACGGCAGGGTAATACCGCGTCCTACCGACAGGCATTCCACCAGCATACGCCAGCCCTGGCCGGCCATTTTCGGGCCGCCAATGATGTAATCAATAGGCACGAAAATATCATCGCCGCGGGTCGGGCCGTTCTGGAACGGCACGTTCAGCGGGAAGTGGCGACGACCAATTTCAACGCCCGGGGTTGAGGTTGGGATCAGGGCACAGGTAATGCCGAGTTCCTGCTCACCGCCCAGCAGTCTCTCTGGATCGGAGAGTTTAAACGCCAGGCCCAGTACGGTGGCGATGGGTGCCAGCGTAATGTAGCGCTTGTTCCAGGTCAGGCGCATACCTAGTACCTGCTGGCCATGCCAGTCGCCCATACAGACCACGCCGGTATCCGGGATCGCGCCCGCATCGGAACCTGCTTCCGGGCTGGTGAGGGCGAAGCAGGGGATCTCCTGCCCACGCGCCAGACGCGGCAGGTAATGGTTTTTCTGCTCTTCGGTGCCGTAATGTTGCAGCAGTTCGCCCGGACCTAAGGAGTTAGGTACGCCAACGGTGATCGCCAGGATCCCGGAGACGCCGGAGAGTTTTTGCAGCACGCGCGCCTGGGCATAAGCAGAGAACTCCAGCCCGCCGTACTCTTTCTTGATGATCATCGCAAAGAAGCGGTGCTCTTTCAGGTACGCCCACAGCTCCGGCGGCAGATCCGCCATTTCATGGGTGATCTGGAAGTCGTTCGCCATCCGGCAGGCTTCTTCTACCGGGCCATCGATAAAGGCCTGCTCTTCGGCGGTCAGACGCGGCTGCGGGTAGTTATGCAGCTTTTTCCAGTCCGGATTGCCCTGGAAGAGGTCGCCTTCCCACCAGGTGGTGCCCGCGTCAATCGCCTCTTTTTCAGTGCGCGACATGGGCGGCATCACCTTGCGGAAGCCTTTGAAGACCGGAGCGGAGATCATTGACCTGCGCATCGACGGCACGTTCAGCGGCAGCAGGATGAGTACCACCGGCAGGACAACCCAGATATTCCACAGGCCGCTCAGGCCAAGCGCCGCGGTCCAGACAATTAAAATCAGGCTGCTCAACAGTAAACTTACGCGGTGATAAAACAGCACACCGATCAAAATCAGGGTTGCGACAAGACTCAAAATCATCATAACGAAAAGCTCCCTTGCTTGTAGGAGGTCTGACCACTTGTGATGATATGTTTGTAGTGGATGTCATTTGTTTTAGCAATGTGTTTACAAAGCAATTACAACCTGGTTCACATTGTTCACCTTTTACCCGGCACAAAAAATCAAAACCACCGGCGATTGGTGTGGCTTTAGCTTCTCGCTTTTCGCGCTATCCGGTAAACTCGCCCTGTTATTTCATCAATACTGAAGGATTATCCTCATGTACCAGGATCTTATTCGTAACGAACTGAACGAAGCGGCGGAAACGCTGGCCAACTTTCTGAAAGATGAAGCCAATATCCACGCCATTCAGCGCGCGGCGGTTCTGCTGGCCGACAGCTTCAAAGACGGCGGCAAAGTACTCTCCTGCGGCAACGGCGGTTCACATTGCGATGCCATGCACTTTGCGGAAGAGCTCACCGGTCGCTATCGTGAAAACCGTCCAGGCTACCCGGCAATTGCGATCTCTGACGTCAGCCATATCTCCTGCGTGAGCAACGATTTTGGTTATGACTACATCTTCTCCCGCTATGTTGAAGCGGTAGGGCGTGAAGGGGATGTGCTGTTAGGGATTTCCACTTCAGGTAACTCCGCTAACGTCATCAAAGCGATTGAAGCGGCCCGTGCGAAGGGGATGAAAGTGATCACCCTGACCGGCAAAGACGGCGGCAAAATGGCCGGCACCGCGGATATTGAAATTCGCGTCCCGCACTTCGGCTATGCTGACCGTATTCAGGAGATTCACATTAAGGTGATTCACATCCTGATTCAGCTGATTGAGAAAGAAATGGTTAAGTAAATCTTCGCCGGGGGTGTTGTGCCCCCGCTGTTGTGGAGGTGATGTATGTGCGAACTGCTCGGGATGAGCGCCAATGTGCCAACCGATATCTGCTTTAGTTTTACCGGGCTGGTGCAGCGCGGGGGAGGGACCGGGCCGCATAAAGACGGCTGGGGCATCACCTTTTATGAAGGCAAAGGCTGTCGCACCTTTAAAGATCCACAACCCAGCTTCAATTCTCCTATTGCCCGCCTGGTCCAGGACTACCCGATAAAATCCTGTTCGGTGGTGGCGCATATTCGCCAGGCGAACCGCGGGGAGGTGGCGCTGGAAAATACCCACCCCTTTACCCGCGAACTCTGGGGACGCAACTGGACCTACGCCCACAACGGGCAGCTTACGGGCTATAAAACGCTGGAGACGGGCAACTTCCGTCCGGTAGGCGAGACCGACAGCGAAAAGGCCTTTTGCTGGCTGCTGCACAAACTGACCGAACGCTACCCGCGCACGCCGGGTAATATGACCGCCGTCTTCAAATACATCGCCTCGCTGGCGACGGAGCTGCGCGAAAAAGGGGTGTTCAATATGCTGTTGTCGGACGGGCGTTACGTTATGGCGTTCTGCTCTACCAACCTCTTCTGGATCACCCGTCGGGCGCCCTTCGGTAAGGCCAAGCTGCTGGATCAGGATGTGGAGATTGATTTTCAGACCGAAACCACACCGGACGATGTGGTGACGGTCATTGCTACCCAGCCGCTGACGGGCAATGAAGCCTGGCAGAGGATCATGCCAGGCGAATGGGCGCTATTTTGTCTCGGGGAGCGTGTAGTTTGACGCCAGCTGTGGGTGGACCACTTCGTGGCTCAGCGGCTTGCTGACCACATAGCGGCCGCCCACCACCGAAACGGTCGGCGGCTTATGGGTCTGCTGGAAGTAGTCATAACCCGGCTTTAACTGCTGCCAGAAATCGTTGTAGTAAGAGTATTTATGACGCTGCATATTGGCATCGGTCATGCGGAACGGATAGATACTCACCTGCACGCCCGGCTGGCCAAACACCAGCGCGCCGGTCACGAACTGGAAGATCTCATCAATGCCGCTGTCGGTCATGGCGTAACAGCCAACCGAGACGCAGGCGCCGTGAATCATCAGGTATTTACCGTCATAGCCATGGGCGCGATCGTAGGCGTTCGGGAAGCCAATATTGATCGCTTTATAGAAGCGGCTGTCGGGCTTGAGCTGGCTGCGCTGCACGGTGTAGAAACCTTCCGGGCTCTTGAAATCGCCCTGGCGCTGTTTCGGACCAAGGCCACCGGAGTAGTTGCAGATTTTGTAGCTGTCGAGCAGCTGATATGTCTCACCCATCTTCACGTAAAGATCGAGCGTGCGCTCCTCTTTAAAGATCTGGATATAGACCGGTGAACCCATCAACTGCTGCTTATATTCTTTACTGACCGGCGTGGTGGAGCTGTCGCTGCTAAGCAGCCCGGCAAACGAGACGCACGGAATCAGAAGCATCGCAATGAACAATGCGATTTTACGCATACTACAAGTTCCTTGATAAACCTAAACCAACTTGCCAGGACGGCAAAAGAGACCCGAAATCAGAATTCTCTGTATTAAGGAGCGCTCACATTAGCACCACTGAAGTTTTTCGCAAGCTTCAGAATGCGGGTTTACAAAATAGTTTTACCTTATATCCCATCTTGCTTTTGCTGGCTGTGAGAACTTTGCGCAATAGCTCGCATTTTAACGCCTGTTGCTGCGTTATCGCTGCCGCCTTTTTATGGTAAATGGTACACTGCGCCCGCCAAAAGACCGAAGACCAGCAAAGGACGCTTTTCTCTCGATTACAGCCCCCACGCGACCGCGTGCCCGGGCGAGTCAGGCCGCCTTTCTTGCTGTGCATCGATTTCAGACGGCTTTAGCCATCCGGCTGAAGCTGTAGTTTATGGATCTTATTAACATTATGATTAGAATCAGAAAAGGACTTGATTTGCCGATTTCCGGCATTCCACAACAGCAGATATCCCCGGCCGCCCCCCCGCGCCAGGTTGCGATTCTGGGGGATGACTATATCGGGATGCGCCCGGCCATGCTGGTGCAGGAAGGGGAGCGCGTTCTCAAAGGGCAGCCGCTGTTTGAAGATAAAAAGAATCCCGGTGTGCGCTTCACTGCTCCGGCAAGCGGTACCGTGGTGGCCATCAACCGGGGCGAGCGCCGGGTATTGCAGTCGGTGGTCATCCGCGTAGAAGGGGAAGAGGAGCGTGAATTTAACCGCTACGAACCCGCTGCCCTGGCCACGCTGAGCCGCGAGGCCGTGCAGGCGCAGCTGCAGGACGCGGGCCTCTGGACGGCCCTGCGCACGCGTCCCTTCAGCAAAATCCCGGTTCCGGGCACGGCCCCTGCCGCGATTTTTGTCACCGCTATCGACACCAACCCGCTTAGCGCCGATCCGCAACCCCTTATTCTCGCCCAGCGGCAGGACTTTGACGCCGGATTGACGCTGCTCACCCGTCTGACCGACGGCCGGGTGCATGTCTGCCAGGCGGGCGGCGGCAAGCTGGGGGGCCATCCCCAGGGAAGCGTCACCTTTAATACCTTTGCCGGGCCGCATCCGGCAGGGTTGGTGGGTACTCACATCCATTTTCTTGAGCCGGTCAGCCTGACAAAACAGGTCTGGCACCTCAACTACCAGGACGTTATCGCCATCGGGAAGCTCTTTACCACCGGGCGTCTTTCCTGCGAGCGCGTTATCGCCCTGGGCGGTCCGCAGGTGAAGCAGCCGCGTCTGCTGCGCACCATCCTCGGGGCCGATATCAGCGAACTGCTGGCAGATGAGACGCACGAGGGCGACAACCGCCACATCTCCGGCTCGGTATTGAGCGGCCGCCACGCCGTGGGCACGCGGGGGTTCCTTGGGCGTTATCACCTG